>JAFDIG010000158.1 GCA_019308145.1 Deltaproteobacteria bacterium
AAATCCCTTCCAAGAAATTTATCTTTCATATCTATCCTCCTTATATAGTTTTAAAATTATCTCAAGAGAGTTTTATATGATCCCTCTTCTAAATCCTTGAACAAAATATATTTCTCTATTAACCCTAACTTTTGTGAAATCATTTCTGTTTCTTGTCGTAAAATTGGTAAAATCTTTTTATTTATATCTGATGCTGTATATCTAACCCCGGGAAAGGAAACACTGATTGCACCAACAACATTTTTATAAGAAAAGATAGGTGCTCCTATTGCAAAAACACCCTCTGTTAGTTCTCCATCATTTATGGCATAACCGACTTTTCTTATGCGAGCAAGATTTTTTTTCAATTCATCTTTATTACATATAGAATATTTAGTCCAAGGCTCAAGCTTTATACCATTTAACAATTTTTCTTTTTCTTTTTCTTCCATAAAAGCAAGGATAGCTTTACCCATGGAGGTGCAATGTACAGGAAGCCTTGTGCCAACTCTAAGATAGGTAGGCAGATATTTTGGAGATGGTATTCTTTCTATAACCACAAGATCACTACCTTCTAATATCCCTAACTCAACTGTCTCCTCTGTTGCCACTGCTATATTTTCCATATGGTGAAAGGCGAGCTGACGAAGCTCTAATGATTCCACTGCTTCAAAACCTATCTGAATCACACGAGGGCCAAGGCGATAAAGTTTGGTCTTTTCATCTTGGATAAGAAAATCCATACTCTTTAATGTGGTTACTAACCTATATGCAGTTGTCTTATTTATATTTAACATGCGGGATATCTGAGTAACTGAAAGGTTGGAATGTGTTTTTGAAAAGAGGTTAAGTATTGATAAACCTTTACTAAGCGAATTAACAATCATACCTTTTGAAATTACTGTCTGATTCATTTGTTTCATTATTAGAAAATTAAATTCATATTTTGAAAAAAACATTTAAGACATTTTCTTTATTTTGTCAAGAAAATTTTTTTGCCTTATTTTCTTATTTGATTTTGACAAAAAGATCAAAGATTGGTAAAAAGCAAAAAAACAGGGGGCGTTAAGATGGATGAAAAATTAAAAAAGATAAAGCTTTTAATTTTGGATGTAGATGGTGTTATGACAGATGGCCGCATTATTATTGATGAAAAAGGAAAAGAGTACCGTAGCTTTAATGTTAAAGATGGGTTTGGAATAGTTGCGATGATAAAATCTGGGTTAAAAGTAGCCATTATTACTAGCAAGGAATCAAAAGTAACAGAAAAAAGAGCAAAAAAACTTAATATAGAACTTATATATCAAGGTACCCTAAACAAAAAAAAGGCTTATGATGATATCAAAGATAGGTTAGCTTTAAGAGATGAGGATATATGCTATATCGGTGATGATATGGTAGATATCCCTCCTATGGAGAAAGCAGGGCTAAAAGTTGCTGTAGCTGATGCAGCTGATGATGTAAAAAAGATAGCAGATTATATAACTAAAAAGGATGGAGGCAAGGGAGCAATAAGAGAAATAGCAGAGATGATCTTAAAAAGCCAAGGCAAATGGGAAAAGATTCTGGGATTTTTAAGATGAATCCTCTTCATACTTTAAAAAGATTTGATGTTGAAAGCAGTGGCAAACAATATAAGGTCATGGCAGATGTGTGTATTGTTGGTGATGACATCGCTGTTATAATATGGGGAGGGGATCAACCTCATATAGGATCTGTTGCTTTTGCCGCCCCAAGGCCAAGCAGAAAGGATCCAAAAAAAATTTCAAGCACAGCTTCTGTTTTTACATTATTAGGCCATAAAGAGGACTACATTACAAAGGAGATATCTGAACAACTCTCTTCTATGCTCAATAAAAACGTTGTCGTACTTGCTGGCATGCACTGGAATAATATTTCTTCAGATGGCATAAAGGTAGTAATCAAAAATTGTAAAGAAATCGCAAAGATTATACTTAAAAAAATCCAAGAAGAGATAAAATGAAGAAAAAACTTATTATTGGGATTTCTGGTGCAACTGGGGTGATTTATGGTATAAGATTGCTTGAAGTTCTAAAATCTTTAAACTTTGAAACACATTTAATGATCACAGATGCAGCTTCTTTTAACATTAAGATTGAAACAGGTTTAAAGCGTAAAGACGTAGAAGATCTTGCTACCTATATCTATTCTATTGATGATACAGGGGCACCAATTGCAAGTGGCTCATTTATAACAGATGGTATGGTTGTTATTCCTTGTTCAATAAAAACGCTTTCTGCTATTGCACACTCTTATAATGAGAACCTATTGATTAGAGCTGCAGATGTTACTTTAAAAGAAAAAAGGAAACTTATTTTAGTAGTTAGAGAAACACCTCTTCATATAGGACATTTAAGGATAATGACATTAGCAGCAGAGCAAGGGGCAATAATACTTCCTCCAATGCCAAGCTTCTATTATAAACCAAAAACCATCTCTGATATTATTGATCATACTATAGGCAAAATTCTTGATCAATTCCATATAGAAAACAGACTTTTAAAAAGGTGGGAAGGATACAAAGATTAAACCTTCTACTGTTGTTAGAGAAAGACTTTTACTACATGTTTCATGTAATATAAATGATAATAAATTTCATTATATTTACAATAGATAAATAAATGAAGCCTCTTAAACCTAAAAAAGATAAAATCAAAACATCATTTTTATATTTATTTTTATTTTTTATAACTATAACAATTAGATTAATAGTATCATATAAATATTATCTGGTATCAAGGGATAGCATCTATTATATAAGAATGGCTCAAACAATCTATAAAGACAATATAGAAAGTGCTTACCGTTTTTTTTATCCCCCTCTTTATCCTTATCTGTTAAAATGGTTTTATCCTTTGACAAATAATTGGGTAAACGCAGGGATTTATGTATCTATCATTACCTCTTCTTTAACAATTTTACCTTTAATATGGATAGCTCATCATCAATTTGGTAAAAGGATTGCAGCAATCACGGGTATCTTTTTTGCCTTTCATCCCATGCTTACACGTTACAGTGTTGAGGTGTTAACTGAATCAACCTATATTCTTCTAATTGTTATTGCGATTAGCCTTTTCTGGTATAGTCAAGAAAAAAAAGGTATTATATCTTTTTTAGGGGCAGGTTTTTTTTCTGGCTTAGCCTATCTTTGTCGGCCTGAAGGACTTGGAATCCTTATTATTATCGTTGCGTGGCAACTTTTCTCAATAACAAGGAAGAAAACTTCATTCTTTAGAGGACTTTTCGCTATAGGCTTGGTTTTGCTCTTTTTTTCAATAATTACTTTTCCTTATATATATTCCATAAGCAAGGGAAAAGGTCATATAGTATTAAGCAAAAAAAGTTATGATGTATTTACTGTGGGAATAAAAAATTTTAGTAATAGGATGCATATAAAGATTGATAATAAATCATTTAAAGTTAATCCTGATAAATCTTTTGGACCAAGAGAGAAAAAAATTGTTACTTTTGATTTTATTTATAAGCATCCTTTTTTATTTACCATCAAATATATTTATGATCTTATTTCTAATATCTTTGCTTTTATAAGAGCATATAATTATCTTCTTTTCCCTTTTTTGATATTGGGGCTTTTCTTTAAGATAAAATTAAAAAAATTTCTTTTGCTTGATAAACTGATTTTAACCATTTGTATTTTTTATCTACTAACACTCTCTATCTTTTTTCATTCACCAAGGATTATGCTTCCTCTTGTTCCGTTAACTCTAATATGGGGTGCTTATGGTGTTTTTGCGCTATCAAAATTTATTAATGAAAAAGCTTTATTCAAAAATAGAGCATATAGTTTTTATATAATATTATCTATTATAATTATTGGATTTATCCCTCAAACGTTGACCCCTATAAGAAAAGAAAAGAAGATTATAAGGGATGTTGCATTTTGGCTAAAAAGGAATACAAAACAAGACGATAAAATATTTTCCTATTACCCGAGAATCGAGCCATATATGGAAAGGTTTATATTTTCCCCTGATGAATATGATCCATCTAATATCCCTTTGCTTATAAAAAAATATAATATTAAATATTTGGTAGTGGATAAGAAAAAAATTGAGCAGTTCCTAATACTTAAAAATTTGATTACAAAAAAAGGGAAAAAGGCGATAAAAAAATTCAGTTCTTACCCATTATCAAAAAAAGAGATATTAATATACTATTTAGGAGATAATGTTTGAATTTAATTAATAATCAAAAAAGCAATAAGAAATTATTACTAATACTATTTTTTACTGCATTAATCGTTAGGATATATTGTTCTATTAATACTTATGTTATATCTATTGATGGTGCAATTCAATATATACCTCTTGCTCAATTATTTGCTTGTGGCAAGATAAAGCAAGCATTAATCCATCCTCAATCACCTATTTATCCTTTTTTTTTATCAGTAATCCATTTTATAGGTATTGACTGGGAATTATCAGGAAAGATTGTATCTATTATCTTTGGGATAGCCACTTTTTTTCCTATTTTTTTCTTTTTCAAGCGTATTTTTGGTAAAGAAGTTGCTTTTCTATCTATAGCTATATTTGCTCTACACCCTTATCTTGTGCGTGCTTCAGCAGATGTATTAAAGGAAACTACATACCTTTTCTTTTTTATCTCTGGTTTATGGTTTAGTTGGGAAACGATTTGGGAAGAGAAAAAAAAGTTTTTTCCCCTTGCTGTTATCGCCATTATCCTTGCTACTTTTACAAGGCCAGATGGATTGGAAATCTTTATATCAATATTGATTTTACCTTTTTTATCCTTAACTCTTAAAGATAAAACCTTTATAAAAAAGGCTATAAAAGGGGCAATAGCTTTTTTATTGATTTTTTCTTTTCTTATTATCCCTTCTATTTTTCTAATAATTAAAACTAAAAAAACAATAATATATAGATCCCCCAAAAAGATTATCCATATATTAAAGATTTTTAAACATCCTGATGAATTAAAAGAAAAAGATAAAGAGAGCTCTTTATTTGCACCTGGTCGTATTTATAGCACAATATATTTAATGAGCAAAAAGATAGTTAAGATATTTCATCCTCTGCTATTATTTCTATTTGTCGCCGGCTTTATTATAAGAAAAAAATTTTTATTTCCTATAGCAGAAATTCTTATTGGTTCAATTTTTATTATACATATCGTTATTCTTTTTTTCCTTACACTTTTATTTAGTAAATGGGTTGGAACAAATCTTATTGAGGCTCAACTAAGTGGGCGGCATATATTACCTTTGGTTATCATCTCTTTAGGATGGATCTCTTTGGGCTCATTAGATTTCGCAAAATGGTTAGCTAAATATATAAAAAAATGGATAAATATTAAAGAAAAAGACCTAATAACTATTTGTCTAATACTGCTTCTCATTATCATAGGAGCAAAAGCTTTAATCCCAATAAGGAAGGATAAAATAGGTCGCAAAATAGCAGGA
>JAFDIG010000159.1 GCA_019308145.1 Deltaproteobacteria bacterium
TAATACCTTTGATTGTTCCACTTCCTGTTATGCTTTTAGGTATCTTTGTAGCCTTTGTTCAAACTCTTGTTTTTGTTCTTCTTTCAATGGCATACTTTGCTGGGGCTATTGCTCATGAAGAACTTGAATAAAAAAGCGGGGACTACCCGTGAAAGAAAGGAGGGAAAAAATAGTGAAAAAAAGGATTTCTGTTGTTTTGCTAACAATATTTTTAATGTTAGCAATTACGAGCATTGCTATGGCAGCTGGAGCAGAAAAAGAGGTTAAAGGTTTATCCAATGAAGTAAAGATGTTCATTGCTCTTGCTTCAGGATTAGGTATAGCCATTGCTGCTTTTGGCGGTGCATTAGGACAAGGACGTAGTATTGCTGCTGCTCTTGAGGGAATCGCAAGGAACCCAGGGGCATCTGGTAAATTACTCACACCTATGATCATTGGATTGGCAATGATCGAATCTCTTGTAATTTATTCTCTGGTAGTATCCTTAATGCTTGTTATGAAGCTATAATAAGGTCAAAAGATCTTTGACCAAATCAAAGGAAGTTTTTCCTTAGCAGGCTTTTATTTAGCCTGCTTTTTTTTAAAAGGTCTACTAAAATGTTATTGTTTATTGTTTTAAAAATATTAGCAGGTGGAGGAGTTACTTATTTTTTAATAAAAGGTTATCCATTTATAGAAATCCTTCTTCTTCTTGCTGTAACCACAGCAATATTTCTCTATTTTACAAAAAAGATAGGTTTCCCAATTTTAGTTGAAGCAATATACTTTATGACAGGTTCATTTGCTATAGGTCTTTCCTTTTATGGAGTGGTTCCATCTTCTTCACTTATACCCTCATTTTTTAGACATTTTAGAACTTTTCTAACTACTTTTGGAATAGCTATAACTATTCAACTTATAATGGCATTTCTCCTTTCGGATTACATAAAAAAAAGGGCAGAGGGTTTTTATAAAAGATTGTTTAACAATGATGGTTCACCTTTGCTTTGGATATATATGATTTCATCTTTTTTCTTGCCAGCATTTTTTATTATTTATTCATTTTCTATATTAAAAATAATGAAAATCGGCTTAGATGTTATTTCTATATCAATGGTATTAGGTATAATAGCAGAAGCTGTAATAAGAAAAAGAATTTTTTACTACATTAAAACCCATGATCCAACTTTCTTTTCTAAAGCAAGTTCATAGACCATTTTGGCAACAGAAATATCCTCTATTGCTAACCCAAGAGGAATAAATAATATCCTATCATCATCTTTTTCACGACCAATTTTTTTATTCAGTATCACATCAGCAAGCTCCCCTGATATCTCAGGGGCATCTTGAAAATATCTTTCTTTTTTATAATAAGAGAATTGAGAAATATCATCAGTAAAAATCTTATCAGCTATTGACATGGCTTCAGGCTTCCAACATGTATCAAAATCAATTGCACATCCAAATGCACCTTTATTAAACCAATCAGGCTCAATAAATGGAGACTTATCTTTTTGAATTGGTATAGCGGTTATAATAACATCACTTTCCTTAATTAGTTTTTCAACATTTTCCATTTTTTTTATAGGTAAAGAAATAGTTGATGAGTTTTTCTTAATAAAATCCCTTGTTTTATCAGGATTTATATCAAATACTCGTACTTCTTTTAAGTTCTCCATAATAGAAGAAAAAGCTAAAAGATGGGTTTGACCTTGAACTCCCAAGCCAATAATACCTAATGACGAAGATTTCTTTCTGCCAAGATATTTAAAACCTACCGCACTTGCTGCAGCCGTTCTTAAACCCGTGATATAAGTTGCATCCATTATTGCCAAAGGTAAACCAGTGTTTATATCATTCAATATGATTAAACCTGTTATAACAGGGAGTCCTTTTTTACCATTATCAGGGAAAGCACCAATCCATTTTATACCAACAGAATGATCTTTAATATAAGCTGGCATTGCATGAAGGAAGCTATTTTCCCCAGGGTGTACACCTGGTTTTGGAGGCATTTCACACAAACCTTTACCTTTTTTCTTAAAAATATCATCAACCGTTGTTATAACTTCATCAATAGAAATTCCTGTTTTAATTACATCATCTTTTGATAGGTATAAAATCTTTTTTCCCATAGAATCTCCTATTAGTAGCTGTTATTATTATATAAATCTTCAAAAGAAGAGGTTTTAAGAGGAAAGGCCAGTTTGGTGCCGAAGAGGGGACTCGAACCCCTACAGGCGTAAGCCTACTAGACCCTGAACCTAGCGCGTCTACCAATTCCGCCACTTCGGCATCATTTTTATAAAATCTATAATATTTGTCCTTTAGTGTCAAGGTTTTTAAAATATCGAGTAATGTCAATAATTTTGTGTCATCAAAAAAGGAATGGAGACCTAAAGGAAGTCAATAAGGTTATATATGTTTCTTTTAAGAATGAAAAACAAAGAAAGGAGGTGTTAGGTATGTGAGAAAAGAGATAATGCCCCCTGCATCGTGAGGATTGAAAGAAAAGCCTAAAAGCGTCTCGGACAAAAAGAAGGTAACGGCAACAAAGGTAGCACCCTCTCTAACCGCCTCTGCGTAGTCTAAAAGTAGATAACTCTACTTGCCAAAGCTTTTGAAATAGTCCCTTGTATAGAGAAACTATTTTTTCTTTTAAATTTTTATCTTAAAAAAAGTTTTTTCTCTTGACATTTTATAAAAAAGCTTATATAATAAGTTTTAATTAAATAACTTATTTAATTAAAGGAGATTAAAAAGCTTATGATACCTAAATGGCTCGATAAGAGATATGAAATTCTGTGGGAAGCATTTCATTCCTCTCCATTCCATTTTGAGAATGCTGTTGTCGTTCTGAAGGAAAAAATCGACGACAGTAAGGAGCAGATTAATGTCATACTCTCTGAACTTAGAAAAGAAGGTATGCTTAAAGTTGAATTTGATCCAACTGATGCAAGGAAAAGAATCTATCGACTCCAGAGCAAAAATCAGATAATATCCGAGAAACTATCACTCGAAAGCCGTCGACTAACAAGGGGCGACCTTGAAGGACTTCTCAAGGCAGCAGCAGACCTTATAAGAACAAGGGTTGATTATACCTTTATCCTCATTCTTCTTTTTTATAAAAGGATAAGTGACAAATGGGAGATGGAATTTGAAAATGCATATAAAGAAGCCCTTGCCGATGGATTGACTGAAGAAGAAGCAAAGAAGGAAGCCAAAAATGCTATATATCACGACTTTGATATTTCTGAAGAGCTTCTCTGGGAGAACATAAGAAAGGATCCTGCAAGATTGCCTGAAAATTTCTCTAAAGCAATGAAGATCCTGGCAGAAAGGAATCCTGGACTTAAGGATGTATTTGAGAATGTAGATTTCGTTCAATTCACCACCAATAGAGAAAATGTTGAAGTTTTAAGACAACTCGTTGAACTTTTCAGTGCCCAATCGCTTCATCGTGTATCCCCCGATATTCTTGGAGATGCTTACGAGTGGATATTAAGGTACTTTGCCCCTCAGAAGGCTAAGGAAGGTGAAGTTTACACTCCAAAAGAGGTTATCAATCTCATTGTCGAAATGGTTGATCCAAAACCAGGTGAAAGTGTATATGACCCAGCTTGTGGTTCGGGTGGTATGCTTATCAGTTCTTACAAACGCACTGAAGATGCCCTTTCAAAAAGCGAAGCAGACAAGATTTTCCTTTTTGGACAAGAATACAATCATAAGACCCTTGCCTTAGCTAAAATGAATCTCTATATCCACGATATCAGGAATGGTCAACTTGCTTTGGGAGACACATTGCTTTACCCCAAATTTAAAGAAGGTGATAAGCTAAAGAAATTTGATGTTGTTATAGCTAATCCCCCTTGGAATCAGGATGGATATAGCGAAGAGATTCTTAAAAAAGGTGAATTTTGGAGGGAGAGATTCAAGTTCGGGTTCACACCAAAACAATCAGGAGACTGGGCATGGATAGAGCATATGTTAACTTCAGCAAAGGATAACACTGGCAGGGTCGGGGTTGTTATAGATAATGGATGCCTTTTTAGAGGCGGGAAGGAAAAGGCAATAAGAACGAGTATAATCAATGCTGACCTAATAGAGGCTGTTATTCTTCTTCCTGAAAAACTCTTTTATAATACTGGAGCACCAGGAGCAGTAATTGTTCTTAATAAAAATAAACCAAATCCACGGAAAAGGAAGATTTTATTTATAAATGCAAGCAATGAATACGAGCAACATCCAAATGTTCGGAAACTCAACCGCCTGGGAGATGAGCATATAGAGAAGATAGTCAATGCATATAAAAAGTTTAAAAACTCTGATGGATTTTCAAGAGTTGTAGATATCGGGAAGATAAAAGAGAACGACTATAACCTGAATGTTACACTTTATGTTTTTCCTGAGGAAGAGGTTGAGGAGATAGATATTATACAGGAATGGAAAGAACTTTTGGAAATTGATCATGAATTGAGAAAGCTTGAAGGTAAGATAAAGGATTATTTGAAGGAGCTTGCCTATGAGTAAAGAGTCTGACATTAAAAGTATGACTGAAAAATCACAAACCATTGTTCCTGTAGAATTGATTGAGAAGAAAATTTATCTAATTCGGAGTCATAAAGTTATGTTTGATAAGGATCTTGCAGAGCTTTATGGAGTGAAAACAAAGGTTTTATTGCAAAGTGTAAGGCGTAACATTACACGCTTTCCATCTGATTTTATGTTTCAGCTTACTAAGGAGGAATTTGATAATTTAAGGTCACAAATTGTGACCTCAAGTTCTTGGGGAGGTAGGCGTTACTTACCTTATGCCTTTACAGAGCAAGGTGTTGCAATGCTATTAGGCATTCTAAGAAGTGAGAGAGCAATACAGGTAAACATTGCGATAATGTGGGCGTTTGTAAAATTAAGACAAATTCTTTCAACCCATAAAGAACTCGCCTATAAGTTAACAGAATTAGAAAGAAAAATAGAAAGAGATGATGAGGAAATAAAAGCAATTTTTGATGCAATCAAACAACTCATGACACCACCAGAAAAGCCGCGTAAAAGGATCGGATTCCATGTTAAGGATGAGAAAGAATGAGAAAGGAAGAAGAATTCAAACAAACAGTAATTGGCAGGATACCGAAGGAGTGGGATGTTGTGAGACTAGGAGATGAACAAGTAGCGGAGATTAGAGGGAACAAGTCAATAAATGGATTTAATAAAGTCGCATTTATTCCAATGGAAGCCGTTCCTGACTCAAGAATTTTTGTCAATTTTGAAATTCGCTCCATGAAAGAGATTAAAAGTTTTACTTACTGTGAGAGTGGGGACCTTCTATTGGCAAAAATTACACCATCTTTAGAAAATGGGAAACAAGGGATAGTCCCTGATACTGTTCCTAATGGATTTGCTTTAGCTACAACAGAAGTTTTTCCTATTAAATGCAAGGGTATTGAAAGATTGTTTTT
>JAFDIG010000160.1 GCA_019308145.1 Deltaproteobacteria bacterium
TAGGTACTAAACAGAAAATGATGTAATCATTGTCTAACAGGTAATTAAAACTTAAAGCTTTTTAAAAAATAGGAAATAACAAAAAAATAGTTGACAAGAAAATATAAATCATATATATTCTTAATTAAGAATTATTTGGAATTAAATAAAGATGAACGATAAATATAACACTATTAATGATAAAATAAAAATTTTTGAGGAGTTTTGCAAGGCGAAAGGACTAAAGGTTACCTATCAAAGATTAGAGATATTTAATATATTAGCAAATTCATATGACCACCCATCTGCTGAAGATATATACAAAAAGGTTAAACCAAAGATACCGACTATCTCCTTTGATACTGTTTATAGAACTTTAGCTCTTTTCGATAGCTATGGCTTAATAGCCAAGGTGCAATATTTAGACGACAAAACAAGATATGATCCAAACATGAAACCTCATCATCATTTAGTTTGCATCAAATGCAAAAAGATTCAGGACTTTTATTGGCCTGATATAGAAGAAATGGAAATACCAGAAGAAACAAAAGGATGGGGATTAATAAAAAATAGATATTTAGAATTAAGGGGGATCTGCCAAGAATGTTTGGATAAAGAAAAGAAAAATCAAAAAACTAAGCTTTAAAAGTTTATTTTTTTCATATTTAAAACGAATAAATACTATTTAATAATAAGAAAGATTATCAAAGAAGATGATAATTATGATTTAAAGAGTTATTTAAAAAAAGAAATAAAGGAGAATAAAAATAAAAACTAACAAGAATTTTAATAATTGAAAAAAGGGGGTAAAAAATGGCAAAAGTTTCAAGAGAGGTAGTAGAAAAGGCTGGAGTAAATGTTGAGCAACTGCTTGAACTTTTAATTGATAATGCAGCTGCTGAATTAACAACATATTACTATTATACAATCTTAAGAGTAAACCTAATCGGATTAGAAGGAGAAGGAATCAAGGAAATTGCAGAGACAGCTCGAATTGAAGATCGTAATCACTTTGAAGCTTTAGTTCCTCGAATTTATGAACTTGGAGGAAAGCTTCCAGAGGATATGAAAGTTTTTCATGACCGCTCTGCTTGTCCCCCTGCTCGGTTACCAGATGATCCAACTGATGTTCAGGCAATGCTTAAAGTTTTGGTAGAGGCAGAAAGATGTGCAGTGTTAGGTTACACCAACATTTGTAACCTAACAGCTGGCAAGGATCATAGAACCTATGACTTAGCCTTGGCAATACTTAATGAGGAGATAGAACATGAATCATGGTTTTCTGAATTTCTTGGCGAAGGACCATCTGGTCACTTCATGCGTATAGGTGAAACATCTCCTTTTGTATCTAAATTCCTTAAGTAAAATAAGAAGTGAAAGGGAAGCATAAATAGCTAAACCTCCCTTTCACTATTTCTTTAAAATCTCCAGCATAAGCTGCTATTATAATTCTTTTGCTTTATTGAGCCATTTTTTATCAATGAGCTTATTTTCTATCGCGTTTTGAATAACGTTTATTATCTCTTTTTTTGTAAAAACTTCCCATTTTTTCCATTTTGTAGGACCACTTTTTTCATAGCCTTCGAGAACTTTTGGTTTCATTTTATAATATTCGGCAGCTGTCAAAACATTTTTATTCAATTTTTTGGCTTTAGTATAAACCTCAAAAAGTAAATCCCTGTATCTATAATCTCTTAGGAGGTGATGGTCGAGGATGATTATTTCAGAATCAACATGATCAATAATTTTACATAAATTTATGATGTTTTTTGCAAGATTATAATATGATACAAGATAGCCCAAAAGATATGTTGCAGGACCATCTATAATTAGGATATCTGGATTTTCTCTTATAATCAGATCTGCATACTCTTCTTGATATATACCAACAAGATCAGAGCTAAATAGAAGTTTCGTATTTTCATCTACAATTTTTACAAGTAAAACATACCCAAGAGTACTTTTATTAACCCCATGCCAAAGCGGTTCAGAAAAATTTATCTTTATCTTGCCAAAATTAAATTCTTTATTATCTGAAATCTCTATTTTTTTGGTTTTACCTTTAATCAAACTCAAAAATTCTTTAGCTCTTTTGAATTGGGACCTGTTTATATTATTTTTTGGATCCTTAATTAGAAGGAGTTTGTTTTCATATAACTTATCATCTGGAATAAAATGGTCATAATGATAATGAGTAATGATTATAACATCTGAATCCATACAGGATTTCTCTATCTTTTTCTTATATTTGTAAACAAGCGATAGTCTTTTATCCATGGAGAGGGGAAAAGATGCTGTTTCAATAGCAATGCCAGGATCGATGGTGATGCAAAAATTATTTAGTCTTACTTGAGTGCAAGTGCTCTTAACACCAAAAGAATCAAAAGCAATAAACTTAACGTTCATGTTTAATATCTTTAATTTTGTTTTTTCCTTTCAAATAGTAACTTATTCTTCTTGATATAAATTAACAGATAATAAATTATTTTATATCTCCAAGCAGAATAAATAAAGATAATTATAATCAAAAATATAATTCAAATTGACGATGGATAATTTTTATTCTATAATTATATAAAAAAGAGTAAAAAATGAAAGAATAATTTCCCCTCTTAAAAAAGCTAAATTTAAAGAAAAAAACAAAATAATGACTAAAAGAGATATTTATCCTGCCATTTTTAAATTCATTTACGGGCTGATATCATTTCTTATTGGCGCAGTAATTCTATCCTTATTTTCCATTTTACAAAAATTAATAATTGGCGCTCCTTTGGTAATTAAAGGTTTTATTGTACCATTTTCATTTGGCGGCTGCTCTGGTTTTGTTATAGCAATATGGAGAAAGAATATTAAAAGGTATATCAAAGAGCTAACCATAAAAGAAGAGCAAATTCGAAATCTTATAGATAATATTCATGATATGATTCAGATTGTAAATCCAGATGGACACTTTTTTTACGTAAATAACTTATGGAAAAGACTCCTTGGATATAGTGATGAAGAAATAAAAAATCTTACCTTATGGGATATCATACATCCTAATTACATCCATTACTCAAAGGAAATATTTGAAAAGCTTATAAAAGGTGAAAATGTGCTTACTTTTGAAAATCTTTTTGTTGCCAAAGATGGAACCTTAATCCCTGTTGAGGTGAATGCTAATTTTATATTTGAAGGAGAAAAGCCAAAATATAGTCTCTGTGTTGTTCGTGATATTACAAAACGAAAAAAAACCGAAGAGTCGCTAAAAATAGAACAAGAGAGTCTAAAAACAATATTAGAGTATGCTCCTTTTGGTATAGTAATGATTAGCAAAGGTGGAAAATATCAATATTTAAATCCAAAATTTAAAGAATTATTTGGCTATACTCTAAATGATATACCTGATAGAAATAGTTGGTTTCAAAAGGCATATCCAGATATTCAATTAAGAAATAGGGTTATAACCGCATGGGAGGAAGATTTAAGAAATTCCACAACAGGAGAAATAGGACCTCGTATATTTACTGTAACTTGTAAGGATGGAACAAAAAAGATTATAAATTTTAGAGGGGTTCATTTACCAAGCGGAGAAAACCTGATAACCCTTGAAGATATTACAAAGCAAAAAGAGATGGAAGAAGAGCTGTTCAAGGCGAGGAAACTTGAATCAGTTGGTGTATTGGCTGGTGGCATAGCCCATGATTTTAACAACTTATTAACAGCGATTTTAGGAAATATATCTCTGGTAAAGATAACCTATAATGATAAAAAAAAGAGTTTTCAAAGATTGGAAGAGGCAGAAAAGGCTTGTTTAAGAGCAAAGGATCTCACTTATCAACTTTTGACCTTTTCAAAAGGCGGAGTCCCTGTAAGAAAAACTGCCTCTATTACTGAATTGGTCAAAGATTCAACAAATTTTGCATTAAGAGGGTCAAATGTAAAAGCTGAATTTTTAATACCAGATGATCTTTTACCAGTGAATATTGATAAAGGACAAATCTCTCAAGTAATAAACAACATTGTGATAAACGCTGTTCAGGCAATGCCTGAAAGAGGCATTATTAAAATAAAAGCCGAAAATTATATATTGAGTGATAAAAATCCTTTTTCTCTTAAAGCAGGTAAATATTTAAGGATATCAATTTCAGATCAAGGTATTGGTATACCAGAGGAAAACATTTCAAAGATTTTTGATCCATATTTTACCACAAAAGAACAAGGAAATGGATTAGGTCTTGCTACCTCATATTCGATTGTTAAGAACCATGGTGGAAAAATTGTTTGTGAATCAAAGGTAGGATCTGGATCAACTTTTTATATTTATCTCCCTGTTTCTGGTAAAGATATCATAGAGAAAAAACTTAAAAAACCTGTTGAACTTAAAGGCAAAGGTAGAATCCTTGTGATGGATGACGAAGAAATGATAAGGGATGTAGTCTCAGAAATATTGATTCAGCTTGGATATGAACCTCTCTGTGTAAAAGATGGAAAAGAAGCAATAGATGAATATCAAAAAGCAAAAAAAGAAGGGAATCCTTTTGATCTAATCCTTTTAGACTTAACTGTTCCTGGCAATTTGGGAGGTAAAGAAACAATAAAGATAATAAAAGAGATTGATCCTAATGTTAAAGCAATTGTGGCAAGTGGTTATTCTACTGATCCGATAATGGCTAACTATAAAGAATATGGTTTTAAAGAAGTTATAAAAAAGCCATATAAGATCAAACTATTAAGCGAGATATTAAAAAAAGTAATACAGAATAAAAATTAAAAAAAGATATTTCAAATATATAATATCTTATTTCTCGTCACATACCAATGATAAGAATTCTATTTTTTACTTTTTTGTATCAAAACTTTACTGTTTGTTATCCATTACATTCCACAACTCAAATCGCCTATCTTTGTACTCTTCTTCTTTATAAATTATCACAAAGGTTAGATTGCGAGAAGATACAAATCCATCGCCAGAAATCGTTTGGGTCATATATTTTCCCCATGTGCCTGTGTTTAAATAAAAAACCTTACTGGTTAAGGGAACAAACTTAGCTCCATGAGTATGTCCCATAACTATACATTCTGCATCTCTCATATGCTCTTGGATTTCAAATTCATATGGCATATTCTTTTCTGAGAACTCTAAATTACAAGCCTTAAGTAATTTATTTACATAAGGGTCTCCTCCATCTCTTGAACGTAAAGAATTAGAGAGCCTTTCTAAATATCTTAAAGTGAAAATCTTAGCACCCCAGAGTGGAAAGATTTTTGGTCCTTTAACTCTTAAAAACAAGTCAAACAACTCATCTTTAATCCCAAATTCTTTGCTATGAACATCAACCCACCTTCTTATAAAAGGGTCAACCGTAACCATTTCCAGTACTTTAAATATAAATTCTTTAAAAAAATCTTTTAAAGATGCCTCTTTTTTAGCCTCAGATAAAAGCCATGGAATGATCTCTGATTCGGGTCTT
>JAFDIG010000161.1 GCA_019308145.1 Deltaproteobacteria bacterium
ATAACCATTATATTTAGGACTATTACCAGTTTGATGTATTACAACTACATTTTCCTTTTCCATAAGTTTTGGTAGAGCATTTACTATTGCATGATTAATGGTTTTAGAACCTAACGATCCTCCTATAATCAATAATACGCGACTATCTTGTTTAATTCCAAGGATATCACGTGCTTCTTTCTTATCTTTTTTACCTATGTCTCTCCGAACAGGGTATCCAACAAGGTAGCTCTTCTTTTGAGGGAAAAAACTAAGGGTTTGAGGAAAGGTTACCCCAATGCAATCTACCAATTTAGATGCTAAAAGATTTAGTTTGCCGGGGATAGCATTTTGTTCATGAATAAAACTCTTTGCTTTTATTAAGCCTGTTTTGCTAAGAAATGCGTTTGCAAAAATGACAGGAGCACTTGTATATCCACCTGTGCTAATGATAAGCGAGGGTTTAAATTTTAAAAGATAATATGCTGCCATCAAAGTTCCAAGAGTTGTTTTAAAGAAAAAGCGTAAAAAAGTTATAGGCTTTTTTTGTCTTGGAAATCCTTCTGCTAAGACAAATTTTATAGGATATCCTAATGAAGGGACAACTTTTTCTTCAGCCCTACCTTTGATTCCAATAAAGAGAAATTCTACCTCTTTATTTTTTCTCTTTACTTCTTCTGCCATAGCAATAACGGGATATAAATGTCCCCCTGTTCCCCCACCTGTTAAAACTATCTTTTTTTTGTTTTTCATTTTCTTTTTATTAGGTTAAAAATTTTTAAATATTTTTTAAAAACTTTTTGGCAAAAAGATTTATTCCCATATAAAATGTTAAATAGATAAAAGCTCCTAAAAGAAAGGTTAAAAGTAAAATTATTAAAAGATCTATATCTATTATTCTATTTTTTAGAAATGAAAATTTTATTATATTATCAAGAAAAGGAAACAAAAGCCATATAAACATACCCATTACACAAGATGCTATGCCACTTTTGATAAAAGGAGAAAATAACTCATTTCTCTTAATAAATTCTCCTTTTTGTTTCATTTCTTTGTTTATTAATATAAGCAAGGAAATAGCTATAAAAATAAAACTTATAGATGAAGCAAGAGCAATTCCTCCATGTCTAAGAGCTGTTTTTGCAAGGGTAATATTAAGGATAATATTTAAAAACGATCCAATTGCTGTTATAATCATTACAATTTTATTTTTTATAATAGAAGAGTATGCCCTACTTAATAGATTTGTTCCTGAGATACCGATTAAACCAACCGCATAAAATGATAAAGCAATTGATGTCATATAAGTATTTTTCATGTTAAATACTCCTCTTTCAAATACAAGTTTACATATTGGTTCTGATAAAAGTATAATCATTACAGTTAAGGGTAACATTAAAAAAAAATTATATTTTATACCCCTTAGCAATACCTTTTTAAAACCATAAATATCGTCTTTTGCAAAATTTTCTGTTAAAAGAGGGAAAATTGCCCTACTTAGTGATAACCCAAATATTGCAGATGGAAGTTGAATAAGCCGTTGGCCATACCATAAAGATGAGATAGAACCAGTTGCTAAAAAAGACGCAACAATTCTGTCAACTACTTCTACTGATTTTGTAAATATGCTATTTAGGAGTATCCACCCTCCTTCCTTGCCACTTTTTTTTATATCTTTATCATTAAAAGAAAGATTTAGCTTTAAATAAAATTTATATTTCTTTTTAATATGACCAAAAAAGACAAAAGGGAGTTGAAAAAAAAGTTGAGCAGCTCCACCTAAAATAAAGCCAATAGCTATTGCATATATACCTATCTTGCTATGAAAAAGGATGATCCCTGATATTACCCCTAAGCTTAACATAACAGGAGCCGTACCGTAAGGGATGGGTTTTTCAAAAAATAGCAAAATAGCACCAAAAAAGCTGGAAATTCCTATAATAACCATAAATGGAAGAACAATATAGCTTGTTTTTAATGCTAATATATGATCATGATAAGAAAGTCCCGGGGAAATTATTTTTATAAGATAAGGTGCAAATATATATAGTAAAGTAAGGATTATAATCAAAAGTATAAAGAGAATCATAAATTGAGTTGATGCAAGCTTCCATCCTTCCTTGACTTTACCCTTTGAAATTCGTGCTTTAACTAATGGCATAGCAGCCCTTTCAACCATCTCCTCTCCAAGGATTCTTCGAAATAAAGTTGGAATGGTAAACGCAACAAAAAATATATCAGTTCCTTTTCCAGCCCCAAAAAAGGCAGCTATAACTATTTCCCTTAAAAAGCCAAATATTCTGGATAGCATAGTGGTACCCATAAGCTTAATAAAAGGAGATAGTATCTTAGCATGAGTTGAGATGTTTCTTGATTGAGGTATTTGCATATCCATAACAAGTTGATATCAAGTTTATTTTTTTTAGTCAATCTATTTTAAAAGCTTAAACATTTATGATTTTAAAATATCTTATATAAAAGAAAATTTTTAATGTAATGGTTTAATAAAGTTTATGCTATTATAGATTTTTCTTTATATATTTGTTATAATTTTAAAAAATTTAAAGTTAACCATAAATATAAAAATATATTCTAAATATAAAGGGTAAATAGGTGAATAATTATGAAATTAAGATTTAGAAACCCTAAAACAGGGGAAATGATGGATAATCTGGAGGTTGTTGTTGAAGATAAAGAAAGAAGATTTATTGATATGATTTCATCTGATAAGCTTTTTGATATGCTAAAACATTTAAACCATACCCTTGATACAGATTTTTACGAGATACGTATGGCTGCAGGGTTTTGGGCAATAAACAAAGGGAGTCAAAAGGCTGTTTTTGATCTATATTATAGAAAAAATCCATTTGGTGGTGGTTTTGCTATTTGTGCTGGGCTTGAACAGGTTGTAGAGTACCTAATGAATTTGAAATTTTATCATGATGACATTGAATATCTTAGAGAGCTTGGTGAATTTTCTGAGCCACAATTAAGATTCCTTCAAAAGGAATTTCGGTTTACTGGGGATCTATATGCAATTCCTGAGGGAACAATTGTATTTCCGAATATACCTATTTTAAAAGTAATAGCAGATCTTCCTCAGGCTCAATTTATTGAGACAGCTCTTCTTAGTATAATAGGCCATCAAACCCTTATTGCTACCAAAGCAGCACGTATAAATATAGCGGCTAAAGGAGACCCTGTGGTAGATTTTGGTCTTAGAAGAGCTCATGGAATTGAAGCAGGTCTTTATGGGGCTCGTGCTACTTATATTGGAGGATGTATAGGCACATCCAATACAAAGGCAGCAAAAAAGTTTGATATCCCTGCTATTGGAACTCATGCTCATAGCTGGGTAGAGTCTCATAGAACCGAGTTAGAAGCCTTTAAAAATTTTGCTAAGCTTTACCCAAAAAATTGTGTTCTTCTCGTTGATACATATGATACCTTAAAGAGCGGGGTGCCTAATGCCATAATGGTTGCAAAGGAGATGGAAAGAGTAGGGGAAAGACTTCTTGCTATTAGGCTTGATTCAGGTGATCTTGCCTATTATTCAAAAAATGCCAGAATACTTTTAGATAAAGCTGGATTAAATTATGTGAAAATATCCGCATCTAATGATTTAGATGAATATCTTATTCAAGACCTAAAAATTCAAGGAGCTAAGATTGATATGTGGGGAGTTGGTACAAAGATGATCACTGCCTATCAGCAACCAGCGTTAGGACAAGTTTATAAATTGATGGCTGTAGATGAAGATGGTTTGAAACTCAGGCCAAAAATAAAAATTTCAGATGATATGGAAAAGGTTACAAATCCAGGTAATAAAAGAGTCATAAGATTTTATAACCGTCAAGGATATATGATAGGTGATGTTTTCTTCCTTGAAGAAGAGGATATTCCTAAAGGAAAGTTTAGGGTTTATCATCCTAATTTAAAGCAGTTAAATAGGGAATTAGATGCAAGATTTGGATATGAAGAGCTTCTTGTGCCAATTATAAAGAAAGGAAAAGTTGTTTATGATTTTCCATCTCTTCATGCTATCAGAGAGAGAACAAAAGAACAGCTCTCTCGTTTAGAAGATGAACACAAAAGATTGCCAAATCCTCATATATATAAGGTAAGTCTTTCAGAAAAATTATTTGATCTAAAACATGAGTTGATAATGAAACATCTACATAAATAATTAACCCTTAAAAATAAAGAGGCAACAAATCTTGTTTACAGTATAGTGCAATATTCTTATGCAAAATGTAAATAAATAATAATTTTTATAAAAGATGGCTAAATTTAACAAAAAAGGTATCATGATTGTGATTCTTGGCCCTGATGGTTCAGGAAAAACTACAGTAAAAGAAGAACTTACAAAAGAGTTAAGGTCTTTTTTCCCTTCTATCTTTCAATTTTATTTCAGGCCAGAGATGCTTCCATTTCCTGGAGTCCTTCTTGGTTTAAGAGAGGATATAAGGGTAGGTGTGAACCCTAACCCACATGGGCATAAAAAGGAAAATCCTGTAAAGTCCTTTGCTCGATTTTTTTATTATCTGATAGATTTTATTGCTGGTTATTGGATAAAGGTATATCCTCTTATAAAAAAAGGGTCTCTTGTGATATTTGACAGATATTACTATGATTATCTCGTTGATCTATTTCGTTACAATATGTCAATTCCCTCATGGTTTCCAAAGATTTTTTTGCCTTTTATCCATGCTCCTGATATAACAATATATCTTGATGCTTCTTATAAAATTCTTTATAAAAGAAAACAAGAAATACCAAAAAATGAACTCAAAAGACAGATAAAAGCTTATAATAATCTAATAAATAAGTTTTCTCATGCAATAACCATCTCCGCTGAAAAGCCTGTAAAAGAGATAGTAAAGGAGATAACTGATATTATACAGAATATAAGAAATAAAAATGGATGATAGGATTTATGAGTTTTTTTATCTAATTCTTAACCATAATGGAACTAAATTAAAGATTTATCCAGAGGCAAAAAAGTTTTTCCCTCATTTTCCTGACATCCTTGAAAGAAAATCATTAACTCTTGTTGATTATAATGCCCCTTTAAAAGTAGATGTTATTCTTATTTCTTTAAAAGATATAAAAAAGATAAAGGATCTCACTCTTTCTCTTAATCCTAACGGAAAGGTTTTATTTTTTAAAAGTAAAAGGGATTTTCTCTCTTTGAAAAAAGAGAAGGTTTCTCTATTTAATAAATTTTTTTATATAGAAGAATATGGAATTTTGCCGTCAATAAAAAATCCACGTTGGATTATTCCTTTAGTTAATCCCAAGGTTTCTGCTTCTTCTTTAAATATTTACCAACCAAGTCTTTTTATCCCAAAAATTGTGAAAAAATTGGCTCAAGTCTCTTTTTTGTTTAATGGGAAAAGGTATCTACCTCTTGATAA
>JAFDIG010000162.1 GCA_019308145.1 Deltaproteobacteria bacterium
CCCTTAATAAGAACAATCAATACACCAACTGTGATTGCAGTCATAACTATCCCTTTAACCACCGGATGCCAGTTCTCTATTTGATGACGTCTGAATGGCCAGTAGTGAAACAAATAAACCTGCCATATGAGAACTATCAATATCCAACGTGTATACATATAACCCACATAGGGGGTATACATCCTTAACCAGCCTCGTGGATCTTGAAAAATCCACCATGTAATATAGAATATAGCCAAAAGAAATAATGTATTCACTATTTGAGGCCATGGGGCTGGCCATCTTGGAACAAGTTTTCGTTCTTCAAGATAATCCTTCCCAAAAACTTCTGTTGTATCAGCCATTTTTTAACCTCCTCTTCAAAAAACTTGTTAATAAAAACAATCAAAAAAATTACTAAATATCCTTTTCACCTCCTTTTTATTTCATTGCTTTAGTTCTTTTTTCCTTGGATTCAAATAGCTCTCGTGCGATCTCTAATTTACTTTTCCCTTTGGTTTCAATCCCCTTTTTTTCAGCTGCATCTAGCAAAAATTCCATCGGTGCTTCTGAAAGCAAAGGATAGCAACTTTCAAAAGATTCAAAATAATCCTCTCTTTTTTGCTTATTCCCTTCTCTATATGAGGTGGCAACATCCTCAAAAAATGAGATTAATTTCAGAAATATATCCTCTTTTAAAAAGCTCCTTCTATTCTTTATAACTCTATCCATAATTTCTACTCACCCAAATAGCCATTGTCTTTAAGATAAATATAATATGAACATACAGAACAATCATACTCACAAAAAATCTTTTTATGATCTACCTCCTCTTTTAATGCATAACAGTTAAGTGCTCTTACCTTATAAACAAGACAATTAGTGCATCCTTTAGAAGTATGTTTTTTTATATCTTCTCCTTTTGTTTGAAAAAACTCCCAACAGGTTTGTGAAGCCTCACAATTTAAGATTAACTCTCTTAATTTTGATGGGAAATTTTCTGGATCCGGAGCAGGAATTTCATGTTTGATCATAAACAACCGAAGATCTTTTGGCATAATACGCCAATGCCCATTAGATCCAATACGATACCCTTTTAAAATCCCTTTTTCTAACCACCTTGTCACTGTTTTTTGAGAGTGGTTAGTGATTAATGCTACATCCTTTGTTGTTAAATATTCCGTCTCTTTTGTCTTAATAGTCATTTTCGTCTTTTTTGTCTATTTAGTCTTATAAAAGTTAGCATTATAAAAAGGTTTTGTCAAGAAAAAATAGAGAGAGGACTTTTTCCGTTTTTTAAAGGGAAAAAAGATGTAGAAAGCTTTCCAAAATTATTTTACTCTCCTAAATAAAACTAACGAGCAAGATGCCTGTTCTACCAAATAAGTCAGTTAATAGCTAAAATCTCTACTCCACCAGTTTAGTTCTATTACAGTGGTAGCACAGGCATCCCTCCCTGTGTTTAAACAGGTTTATATGGAGGGAGGATTTCTCATAAGAATAAAAAGATATTAATATACAGATCTTACTATGAAATTTTTTATATGATTTGATAACAATAGTCCGATATTACCTGAGATAAAAGCTATAAAAACAAGAAATATTCCATATTTGTATGGTATCCATCTGTTGGTATGAATTCCTATTGCTAACCATGTTATTATAAGGCAAGACAAATTGCTAACTCCTCCAGAAAATAGAGTTTTTAAACTGTAAAAATAAAAATTGAATAATTCAATAATAATACCCATACTCAAAAGTGCAAAAATCGCATAGACGCTAAACCATGAAGGTGATACTATTCCATACCAGGGATGTATAAGTAAACAGAATGATGCTATAAAAATAGAAGTAATAATTCCGCTTAACTTTTTCTTAACAATATTAAGAGCAAGAGATATCCATAAAACAAAAATGAAACCACCGAATAGAGCCATCCCTGCTGCAGGCCCAGGGATACCAATATGTAAAGTGATCTCTTTTATAGGAATATAACTGTTAATTAAAGCACTTATTAGCGCCAATAAAATAATTATAATCCACTCATGAAATGTAAAATATGCTTTTTTCTCCATTTTCAATTCACCAAAAACATTTACTGCATACAGGATGTTCACTCATCCCTTTAACAAACTCAATATATTTTTTTGAACGAATAATCCTTTTGAGTCCTATCTCCACAGCATTACCAAGATAGAGTTCAGGAAGAAAACAGCATGGAGTAACATTGCCATAAGCGGTAACGAAAATGCTACTTTTAACATATCTGCAAGGCAAACGGTGAGATGAAGGAAGATATAATTCCATTCTTTTAAATTTTGAGAATTCCGTTACTTCTGCAAATAGCTCTTTTTCCTCTCTTTCCGAAATATACTCTATTCTTGGATCCACATTATATACATTAAATAACCTATGGAGAATTACTGCATCTACTCCCAAATCATGAGCAATATCTAAGAATTCTTTTATTTGAGTAAAATTTTCTTTATATATGGTAATATCAAAGTAAATCTTTGGTCTTGCAAAGTTATTTCTTCTTTTTTCATTTATAAGCTCTTCAATTTTAGGCAAAATATGAAAAAAGAGGCTCTTATCATAGATTCCAAACGCAATTTCATTTAACCCACTTTTGAAAATATGTTCTATTTTTTCATGAATTAATGTTCCATTTGTAGTAAGATTTGTTGAAATTCCTTTTGATTCTGCATATTTTATCATCTCAAAAATATCATGATTTAAAAGTGGTTCCCCCCATCCATGCAAACCAACATAGCGAAAATTGCCGCTATCTACTATCTTTTTATAGTTTTCAAAAGAAAGAAATATATTGTCCCTGCCAAGTTTTTTCCTCATACAGATTTTGCAGTTGAGGTTACAAGCAGTAGTTGGCTCAATTTGTAATGTTAAATATCGAAATATCTTAAACACTATAAAAATAAGTATAGAAAAAAATAATATTAAAAAATCTCTGTTTAATAATTGCAAAATTTCTTATCATTATTATTAGTTAAAATATCACTGATAAAATAATATCTTTGCTTCCTTAATTTTATTAATAAGCTAACCCTGAATCATCAAGGTTAGCTTATTAAATTATATTATGCTGTTTTTCTTAATGAAGATAAGCCTCTTTTTAGCCAGCCCTTAAAACTCAAGATAATAAAAACACTACCCATAGAAGCTAAACCAATAATTTTAGGCAAATACTGGCACACTCCAGTGCACCCAGTTCCGCCACCTGTTGCAACAGATATCGGAGCACACATATTATCTCACCCCCCTTTCTGTAGTTTAATGTTTTGATGTAAGACCAATTACATTGTAAGGATTAACCCCTGCTAATGTTAATTTGATAAGCTTATCATAAGTTACATTAAATTCTTTTATTGTAGATATAAACATCTCTGGCTTATTCAAATAAGGCATCAAAGCCCAATCAACTTTGATCCTGGTAGTCCAAAAGAGAGGGTTGGATTTGCCTCCTTTTGGTTTAAAATCTCTTATCTTCACTCCCCCAATTTCTTCATATGCTTTTTTTCTGTTGAATTGAAAAACTACGCCTTTACCCTTTTTCTCTTTGTTATTCCATTTAACAAGAATCCCTGCTATACCCTCTGGCAAATCCTTTTTTTGTATTGATGAGAGTTGTTTTACAAACAGACTTCTTTTGCCAGGAGTTAAATCAAGAAGAATTTGAATAGCATCATCTTTACACCATGGTGGGCATGCAATAAATATATATTTCTCTCCTTTTTTTAAAGGATATTTTTTAAGAATATAACTTACTATAAAATAACCTGAAGTTACTCCAGGACAAAGGTGATTATGAAACTCACAACATTTTAAAAAATCATAGGGAGCACCTTTTTCCCATGCATTCAAAATTGTTACAATGCTGAAAGCATCGCTTCTACCAAGGGAAGCCTCCAATTTTTTCCAATACTTAGGTATAGTTGCTTTTTCTCCATCTATGTTAATTTTAACCATTTTTATATCTTGATCATTTCCTTTATAAGTTATAACAACACTATCTTTGGTATCTTTTCTAAAAAGTACTATCTTCAAAGGATAACTTGTTGGTCTGTGGAAAAATAATAGATTCCCTTTCCCTATAGAACAACCTGTTATCTCTTGAATTAGATCAACGTATTTCTCTGTGGTTTTGCCATTTAGCTTGACATAAGAAACATTTGTCAAAACTGATAAATTAGGATCACTTTTCTTAATATTTAATGTTTTCATTCCCTCTTTTATTGCAATAGTTATATTATTTGAAAAAGCAATCCCTGAAATGGTAATAGATAAAAATATTAACAGACTAAATATAGTTACTAATCTTTTCATCTCTATTATCCCCTTTCTATTGATAAAATTATTAATCAATCATTTTTTCTTAATCCTTAAATAAATCATTCCATAAAAATCTATTAAAGGAGAACAACTATTTTTGAAACATTATATATTTTGTGGTAATACTAATTTAAAAAACATGCTACTAATATAAAGGAAAAAAGTCAACTAAAAAATTTTATAATTTTAAAAAAATAAAATTTATTTAAATTATATAAATAAAAGAGTATGAAAATTAAAATATTCTTTATTTTTAAATATAATTTCATAAAAGATTTTTTTAAATTCCTCAAAATTAGCTGGACATTAATCTTTTTTCTTAATAATCTGTAATAAAAAAACAACATTGAAGGAATAATTAAAATGGCCAAACTCAAAGATATCTATCCTCTTGGAATAATAAACAATCCTAATAAAGGATTTCTTCAATTACTTGAGTCTTTCTTTACTCGCACTTTTTTTGAACCTCACATAAAAGATAGACTCGGTTTAAAAGGAATGCGATATGCTTTAGGTGATTGGGAAGGTTTACTCATTAAGGTTCAAAATCGCAAAGGAATTTATGGTTTAATCTTTTTAGGAACTGAACAGGAGAGTTTAGCTTCTGGATTAGAACTCATACATGGTAATTTTGCCATCCATTATTTTCCAAGTAAAGATGAGAAAATATTAGATAGGCTCTCCACTTATGAACAAATCTTACGTTTAAACCCAGAATTTGAGGATTTAATGAGTAATCCTCCCAAAGATATAGAGCACCCTCTAAAATTCCAATTTATTGTTGGGAAAATTATATTAACTCTAAATCAAAAAGAGGAGTGTTTGTTTTTATCCCTTCAATCCCTTAAAAAATGGAAAGAAGTTCAAGCCAATGGTCTTGTTTTCCCTGATAAAGATGGAAAGTTGGTAGAAATTGTTCCTAAAGGAGGAGTTGATCGAGATATACCTGCCTTTGCAATATCATGGTCTCTTTTTGATAAATTAATTCAAATGATTGCTTATCAATTAAAAAAAATGCCAGATTATGCTATTTTAAAATCTCGTC
>JAFDIG010000163.1 GCA_019308145.1 Deltaproteobacteria bacterium
GCTTAAATCCCCATGAACAGAGTTGTTAAAACGATCAATATCAATATACATACTGATCTCTTTTCCCTTTGCATTCTTTCCTGTTAAATCCTTGTCTCCATGACAATCCATACACAAATCATTTTCTTGAGCATATAAGGGAAAGGTGATCATTCCAATAAAAACCACAACCAAAAAGAACTGGATAATCAAAAAATAGAATTTACCTTTAAACCTTGCTTCTCTTTCCATTTCCATCCCCTCTTTTAATAGCTGTTTTTCACTTTAAATAAAATACCAATTTTACAAATCTGCCACCTATAAAACATTTTCTTTTCTTGATAAGTTAATAAAAAAAATTTCAAGCACTTTTCAATCAAAACCATTTCACTTTAATATATTTTATCTTTGGTTTGAAAATATAGAAAAAAGGGAGAATAAAGTCAACTTTTTTTTTTGGATAAAATTTGAGTTTATAAAACAAAAAAAGGGGATTTTAAAAATTAGGAATCAGATGATATAAAGGAGTGCTCAGCTTTATTGGTCAAAGTGATCATCTCTTTTTCAAGTTTTTTTCTATAATATTCGATCTTATCCTTCTCAAGATCAGATGCAATATATATTGGCTTTCCAATCATTATAACCACTTTTGAAAAAGGCAAAGGGATATGGGTTTTGTCCCAACTTTTAATAGTGATCTTTTTTGAGCCAGAAGCAGCAAGGGGGATAATTGGAAGCCCTGTGGCCTGGGCAAGAAGTATGATTCCTTCTTTTACGTGATGATAAGGACCTTTTGGGCCATCTACAGCTATTAATACAGGATGACCTTTCTTTGCCTTTTTAATAAGACTTAAAAGTCCTGATGTGCCTCCTCTTGACGACGATCCTCTTACCACTTGAAAACCAAGCCTTATAAGGATTTGAGATAAGATCTCCCCATCTCTTGATCTACTTGTTAGGACAACAATTCCTTCTTCATCATTTGCACCATAAAAATAAGCTTGTTGGCCATGAAAAAGGGCATATATACGATTTTTATCTTGGGGTCGGTTTTCAATACCTTTTATTTTAAAACGAATAGTAATATTTATAACTCTAAGGAGCCATGGGATAATCCATATTGCAATTCTCAACCAGAAGGAAAGCTTTCTTTTCATATGTATATTATAGCAAACTCTTTATGGTTTTAAAAGGATTTGCTTATTATTTGACTTATTTTAAAAATATGTATACTTATAAAAAATCTGGAAATTTGATAGATAATGGTACACAGAAGGAAAAGATTCAGTATAATTACTCTGTGATGAAAAACGGGCTAATTGAGGTTAAGCTGACTTTGTGGACTTGAAAATAAAAAGAAAAGATTCCTTATTAACCTAACTATACTGCTATGTGCCTGAATATTCCCTTTTACTTTTTAAAAATTTCTTGACAGGTAAAGAGGCGATTTGTTATAAAATGCACAAAGTGAAACTTTTTTACTTTTTATCAAGTTAGCAACAAGGAGGAACAATAAATGGCAACACCAGTAATGGTACCTATGGTAGGAAAGATCATAGCAATAACAAAAGAGGTGGGCGATAGAGTAGAGGAGAATGATCAAGTAGCGGTTTTAGAAGCCATGAAGATGGAGATGCCAATACCTGCCCCTTGCTCAGGTGTTATCAAGGAGATCAATGTAAAGCCTGGTCAGGAGGTAGACTCTGATACTATTATAATGACTATCGAATAATAACCGTGAAAATAAAACATACACAAGTTAATAATAATTTTAGTTGTATAAGAGTGAAAAATTGCAAAATAATTAAAAAGTTATAATAAAAATCATAAAAATAAGAAATTTTTCCTTTTATCTTCAAGCCTATAAAGTTGGATTGAACGCATTTAGTTCATTTTTCACTATTGGCTAATTATATAAAAGTAAAATAGTTGTAAAATGACTAAAAATGGCAGGTAAAATTATTCTTTTTTCTATAATTTAAAGATTTTCCCCAGAATTATTTTTAGCTTTTAGATTTACTCTTTATTTTCAGTGGGAAAAATCAGGAGGATATTATGGATTTTAAATTCATTTTATTTGAAAAAAAGGACGGAGTTGCTCGTATTACAATAAATCGCCCACCTTATAATGTTTTAGACATTCCTACAATGAAAGAGATAAATTTTGCTCTTGAGGATATAAAATCAGATCAGCAAAGGATCAAGCTTATTGTCATAACTAATGCTGGTTCAAAGGCATTTTCTGCTGGCGTTGATGTGGCAGATCATACAGAGGATAAGGTTGATGAGATGATAGAGGTTTTTCATAGAATGTTTAGAAATCTTGATTCTATGGATATACCTTCTTTAGCTATCGTCAATGGTGTGGCTCTTGGTGGCGGCATGGAATTAGCAGTATTTTGTGATATGGTTATTGCAAGCGAAAAATCAAAATTTGGTCAACCAGAGATAAAGGTAGGTGTTTACCCTTCAATGGTTGTTGCATGGCTCTCAAAGATTATTGGCCTTAAAAAAGCTTATGAGATGATTCTTTCTGGGGATACCATTTCAGCAAAGGAGGCAGAACAGATTGGCTTGATAAATATGGCTGTTCCAGACGCTGAATTAGAAGAGAAAAGTGAAGAGTTTATTAAAAAAATAACCAATAACAGTGCGGTTGTTTTAAAATGGGCGAAAAAAGCGGTTAAATCAGGACTTAATGTAGATTTTGAGACAGGATTGAAAAACTCTGAGGTTATTTATAAATATGCGCTTATGGCTACTTATGATGCTAAAGAAGGGATAGATGCTTTTATAAATAAAAGGGAGCCTGTTTGGAAAGATAAATAGGTTTCCTAATCCAACAAGGGGGAGATATATGGCAGTAGCTGGGATTGATATAGGTTCTTTAACAACTGAAACTGTGATATTATCAGATGAAAAAAAGATTTTGGGATATTCTATAATCCTTACAGGTGGTGATAGTAGGGGTGCAACAAAGCTTTCTATGGAAACAGCAACTCGTTTTGCTAATCTTAACCGTGAGGATATAGAGTATGTAATATCAACAGGAACTGGAAGAGAGATTCCAGATTTTGCTAATGAAAATGTTACAGAGATTACATGTACTGCCAAAGGGGTTAATTTTCTTTTTCCTGATGTTAGAACTATTATTGATATTGGAGGACAGGATACAAAGATCATAAAGGTTGATGGTAAAGGAACAGTTACAGAATTTGATATGAACGATAAGTGTGCTGCAGGGACAGGGAGATTTTTAGAAGTGATGGCTAAAGCACTTGGAGTTGAACTTGATAAGATGGGGGAAAAGGCTTTACAATCAAAAGAGGATATACAGATCACCAGTATATGTACAGTTTTTGGTGAATCAGAGGTTGTTTCATTAGTTTCAGAAGGAAAAGCTGTTGAGGATATCCTAAATGGAGTTCATAATTCAATTGCTGACCGCACTATAGGACTTTTAGAAAGAACAGGACTTGTTGAAAAGGTTGCTTTTACAGGAGGAGTGGCAAAAAATATTGGTGTTGTAAAGGCATTAGAAAACAAGCTAAATACACATCTTTCTGTTTATTATGAGCCACAGATTGTTTGTGCTTTAGGTGCTGCTATAATAGCCTTAGAGCGGAAAAATAAAAAAAAGAGTTAAAAACAGCCTAAAGAAGTTATACTTTTTAATAAAGTTTAAAAAACATTCATTCTTTTATATTGACAAAAACTTTTTATTTATTAAAATTATAATATAGGCGGTGTAGCTCAGGTGGTTAGAGCATGCGGCTCATATCCGCAGTGTCCGGGGTTCGAGTCCCTGCACCGCCACCAAAGATTAAAAAGCCCTTGTCTGGGGCTTTATTTATTTTTTAGTTTTGGATAGATTAATGTTAGCTATAGGTATTGACATTGGTGGCTCAAAGATACGTATGGGCGTTATTGATGTTGGGGAAGGGAGGGTACTAAAAACAATAGAATGGCATATTAGGAAGGGAGTGAATCCTGAAGAGTTAGTTGAAGAAATTGCTTTAAAGTTACGTCAAGTTATTGAAAAACCAAAAGATTTAAAAGGTATTGGTATTGCTGCTGCTGGACAGATTGCTATAGACAGAAAGGAGATCATCTTTTCTCCTAATCTTGCGTGGCACAATGTCTCATTGGTTGAGATGCTAAAGCAAAAGACAGGTTATGAAGTCTGGATGGAAAATGATGTTCGTTCTGCTGCCATTGGCGAGATGCGTTTTGGGGTCGCAAAAGGTATCTCTGATTTTATCGTTATCTTTGTTGGAACAGGGATAGGCAGTGGTATAGTGGTAGATGGCAAGCTTTTAAGAGGTGTATCAAATACAGCAGGTGAAGTAGGTCATACGATTTTGCAACCAGGTGGCTATCCTTGTTCTTGTGGGAATAGGGGTTGTTTTGAAACTTATTCAGGTGGCTCTTACTTAAGTAAGAAGCTTTGGGATAGAATAAAAACTAAACGAATAAATAAAAATAAGATCAAAAAGATACCAAGTGATATAAATGAAATAAATGTTAGCCTAATTCAAGATATGGCTAAAGATGGTGATGAATCAGCAATAGAGATTTGGGAAGAAGCAAAATTTTTTTTGGGTATTGGGATAGCTAATCTTGTTTCCATTTTCAATCCTGAAATGATAATTTTAGGTGGCGGAGTGATTGAACATGCACCTTCTTTGATAGAAGATGTTAAAATAGCTATTAAAAGGGATAGTGTACCAGCATCAGCAAAAATGGTAAAAGTAGTAAGATCCTCTTTAGGGGCTTATGCAACAATAATAGGGGTAGCCTCTTTAGGAGGAAATATTGATATATAAAGGATTATAATTAATTCGCAAGAGAAAAAGAAGTGCAAACTAATTAAGGTAAAAGTTTTAGTTGCACAATATTGAAATAATTGTAAAATAATTAAAATATTATAATAAAATTATAAAAAATAAGGAATCTTCCTTTTATTTTAGAGTTACTTTGCCAGGCTAAACTTAGTTAGTCCATTTTTCTTCTATGGATTAATTAAATAACCTGATTTTTGCCTACTTTTCTATCATTTGTTATACAAATTGGAGGAAAAATAATGAAGAGAGCCTTAATTACCGGAGTTACCGGACAAGATGGTTCATATTTAGCAGAATTTTTGCTTGAGAAAGGGTATCATGTTACAGGGATTGTTAGAAGGGCAAGCACAAAGAAATATGAGAGGATAGAACACATAAAAGATAGAATAAATTTAAGACAAGCGGATCTTTTGGATCAACTCTCCTTAATTAACGTTATTGAGCAAGAACAACCTGATGAAATCTATAATTTAGCAGCTCAATCTTTTGTGCCAACATCTTGGGAGCAGCCTGTTCTAACTGCTCAGTTCACAGCAGTTGGA
>JAFDIG010000164.1 GCA_019308145.1 Deltaproteobacteria bacterium
GTGGGAATTTATCTTATAATGGAAAATCCTTTTAGCTCTAAAAAAGAAGAAGTTAAAAAAGAGGTTTTGCTTTTCGCTAATTTTAAACCTGAAAACCAGGTAAAAATAGAGATAAGTTATGATAAAAAAAATGTATTGCTTAAAAAAAAGAATGATAAATGGTTATTAATAAAAAACGAAAAAGATTATCCTGCGGATGAAAAAGCCGTAAAAGAGGTTTTAGATAAAGTTAAGAACTTTAATAAAAAAGATATTATATCTAAAAACCCCAAAAAACAGAAATTATTTGAAGTTACCAAGGGAAAAGGTGTTGAAGTTAAAATCTTTGATAAAAATAACAAGATGACAGCTCACTTCTTTGTTGGAAAAGCAGCTCCTGATTTTTTTTCTACCTATGTTCGCAAGGAAGGATCAAGTGAAGTTGTAGTTGCTAAAGGATATCTACCTTCTGTTTTTAAAAAAGAAGTAAATGATTGGAGGGATAAGCAGATATTTAAATTTGATAAAGAAAATGTAGCAAAGATATCGATAAAATCAAAAGAAAAAGAGATAGTTTTGATTAAAGCTGATACGGGAAAATGGAATATCGTCAAACCAGAGAAGATGAAAGCAGAAAAGAAGAAGGTATATGAGTTTTTACGTGAGATATCTGATCTAAAAGCAATTAGTTTCCCTGATGAAGAGATAACAGAAGAAAAGGCAGGTTTAAATAAACCAGAGTATACCATCAAATTAGACCTTATTACTAATAAAAAACATACACTTTTGATAGGTAAAAAGACAAAAGATACACGTTATTATGTGAAGTCTGATACCTCACCATATATAATGTTACTTTCAGAATATATGGTCAAAGAGTTAACACCTGATATAAAAGAATTAAAAGTTAAAAAGGAAAAGAAGGAGAACAAAAAGAAATAAGTTACTTTTATATAAAGTTATATAAAATCTCATTTTTATGGTTAAAAGAATTTCTTTTTTTAGTTGACTCAAAAATATTTGGATGTTATAGAAAACGGAAATTCAGTAGATAATAATCATGGAGAATAAGGAAAGACTTAATTAAAAAAATTTTTTAAAAAAATTTCAGGTATACAAAAAATATAATATAATAATTAAATATAATAAAATTATAAAAATAAGAAATTTTCCTTTAATTTTAAATTGACAAAATCACTCTTAACTTATTTAATCTGTCTTTAAGAACGGGATTATCCAAAACCAATGAAGTTATTGTTTCATAAAAGAGATATTTTTATGAAGTAATAAAACGAGAGGAGGTGTTTTTATGGTACACTGCCCTGAATGTGATGCTGAAATCGATATTGAACCTGAAGATGTTGATATAGGAGAAATCATTGATTGCCCTGAATGTGGAGCAGAATTAGAGGTTATCAATGATGACCCGTTGGAGTTGGCTTTAGCTCCAGAAGAAGAAGAAGATTGGGGAGAGTAAAATTGAAGATAGGGGTTTTGTGCTCAAGGATACGTGTAGAGGAAAAACTCTTATTTAATTCCTTTGAGCAACATGGTATCAAAATAGAAAAAATAGACGATCGTGATGTTATATTTGATTTAGAAAGATGTGATTGGGATTTTGATGTGGTTTTGGAACGTTGTATTAACCATAGCAGAGCTCTATATGCACTTAGAATCCTTAACTCTTGTGGAATAAAAACAGTCAATTCCTATCATGTTGCTGATATATGTGGAAACAAATTCCTTACCAGTATGGCTCTTATTGAACATAATGTTCCCACTCCTAAAACTTATATCGCTTTTACACCTGAATCTGCACTTAAAGCTATTGAAGAGATAGGCTATCCTGTTGTTTTAAAACCAGCTGTTGGCTCTTGGGGTAGACTTCTCTCTAAGGTAAATGATAGAGAGGCAGCAGAAGCTCTTTTGGAACATAAACAGATTTTAGGAAGTTACCATCACTCAATCTACTATATTCAAGAATATATTGAAAAACCTCAAAGAGATATACGTTCTTTTGTAGTAGGTGATGAGACAATATGCGCTATCTATCGAGTTTCATCACACTGGATAACAAATACAGCTCGTGGTGGAAAGGCAATTAATTGTCCTGTTACAGATTCTTTAAATGAAATCTCTTTAAAAGCAGCTAAAGCAGTTGGTGGAGGGGTTCTTGCTATTGATCTTTTTGAAACATCTAATGGTTTATTGGTAAATGAGGTAAATTATACAATGGAGTTCAGAAATAGTATTAGCGTAACAGGAGTAGATATTCCAGGGAAAATAGTTGATTATGTGTTAGAGGTAGGAAAAGGGTGAAAGTAACTGTTATTGGTGGCTCTGGTTATGTTGGGGGTGAGATCATAAGGCTTGTTTTATCTCACCCTGATCTTAATCTTTTTCAAGTTACATCTGAGCGTTTTGCTGGAAAACTTTTATATAAGGTTCATCCAAATCTGAGAAAAGCTACAAACCTGAAATTTATCTCTATTGAATCTTTATCTCCAACAGATATCCTGTTTTTAGCCCTTCCTCATGGGGAAGCTCAAAAAAATATAAAAAAGTATTTATCACTTGCTCCTATAGTTATAGATTTAAGCAGTGATTTCAGATTAAAAGATGAAAAAGAATATGAAAAATGGTATGGGCATCCACATCTGCATCCAGAATTACTTAAAAAATTTGTCTATGGTTTGCCAGAAATCCACCGTGAAGAGATAAAAAAGTCAAAATGGGCAACAGGCACAGGCTGCCTTGCAATTGCTACAATCCTTGGGCTTTATCCTCTCTATAAAGAAAAATTGGTTTCAACCTCTGTTATTGAAGGCAAAATCGGCTCTTCAGCAGGGGGAAACAAATTTTCATTAGCTACACATCATCCTGAAAGAAGTGGGGTAGTCAGATCATTTCAACCAACAGGACATCGCCATACTGCTGAAATGATTCAGGAACTCTCATTTAATGGGGAAAAACCCTCTATCTCTTTTTCTGCAACCTCCCTCGATATGGTAAGAGGCATACTCATTACTGCTCATTGCTTTCTTAATAAAGAGATAAATGAAAAGGATATCTGGTCATTATATAGGGATTATTATAAAAATGAGCCATTTATAAGGATCGTTAAGGAGAAAACAGGTATCTATCGTTATCCTGAACCAAAAATTCTTACTGGTTCAAATTTTTGTGATATAGGCTTTGAACTGGATCAAGAAAATAATAGGATCGTTATTATGACTGCTATCGATAATATGACGAAAGGGGCAGCAGGAAACGGTATTCAGGTTTTAAATATTATGTGCGGTTTTCCTGAAAATAGGGGACTGGAATTTTTAGGAATGCATCCAATATAATCTATCAAAATAGGTTTGTTTTAATGGAGTAAGAGTTGATCGTTATCAAAGTAGGCGGAAGCAAAGGAATAGATTTAGATAAGTTCATAGATGATTTTGCTGAGATAATAAAATCAGGACAAAAAGCGATTTTAGTTCATGGTGGTTCTCATGAGACTAATATCATCTCAGAAAAATTAGGTAAACCACCTCTTTTTGTAACATCTATCTCAGGATATGAAAGCAGGTTTACTGACAGGGAAACCCTTGAAATATTTGAAATGGTCTATGCAGGAAAAATCAATAAAACCATAGTTGAAAAATTGATACAAAGAGGGATTAAGGCAGTAGGACTTTCAGGGATAGATGGAAAAATTCTATCTGGTCCACGAAAATCCACAATTCGTATTATTGAAAATGGAAAGAAAAAAGTTTTAAGGGGTGATTATACAGGGAAAGTAGAAAATGTAAACATTGAACTCTTAAACTTATTGTTAGAAAATGGTTATATACCTGTAATCACACCACCAGCCATAAGTTATGAAGGAGAAGCAATAAATGTTGATGGTGATAGAGCTGCTGCTGTTTTAGCATATAAATTAAAGGCTCAAAAACTTCTTATATTTTCAAATGTACCTGGTTTGCTTAAGGATCTTACTGATCCTGATTCTATTATAGAAAAAATAGATAAAAAAGATGTTGAAACATCAATGAACTTTGCTAAAGGAAGGATGAAAAAAAAGGTAATGGCTGCTATCGAAGCTTTACAAAATGGAGTTGAAGAAGTAATCTTTGCTGATGCAAGGATAAAAAGTCCTATTAAAAACGCCTTATCAGGGAAAGGAACTCATATTAAATAATGATGAGTTTTGAAGAGATAAAAGAAAAAGAGGAGAGATACTCTACTGGAGTCTACCCTAAAAGGGATATTGTTATAAAAAAGGGAAAAGGTGCATATCTTTGGGATATTAACGGTAAAAAATATGTCGATTGCGTTGGTGGTCATGGAAGTGCTAATGTAGGTCATTGTAATCCTTATGTTGCATCTGCTGTTAAAGAACAGCTTGAAACCTTAACAAGTTGCACTGAAATTTTTCTTTATGAAAAAAGAGCTTTATTGCTTGAAGAACTCGCAAAAATTACACCTACGGGTATTGAGAAATTCTTTTTATGTAATTCAGGAGCTGAAGCAAATGAAGCTGCTTTTAAATTTGCAAGGATGTTAACAGGAAAAAATGAAATCATTGCAACAGTAAAAGGTTTTCATGGAAGAACATTTGGTGCTTTATCCGCCACTTGGGAGAAAAAATATAGGGAATACTTTTATCCTTTAGTCCCTGGCTTTTCTCATATACCTTATAATAATCTGGATGCTTTAAAAGAAGCGGTAAACGAAAATACAGCTGCTTTTATCATTGAAGTGATACAAGGAGAAGGAGGTATAAGGATTGGTGATGAGGATTACCTTCGAGGTGTTCAGAAATTTTTAAAAGAAAAAGGAGTCCTTTTCATAATAGATGAGGTTCAAACTGGTTTTGGGCGAACTGGAGCATGGTTTGCGTCTGATCTTTATGGCCTTGAACCTGATATAATCACTATGGCAAAATCAATGGGAGGTGGTATCCCTGTTGGAGCTATGGGCATAGGAGCAAATCTTGAAAATGTAAAAAAGCTTTCTCATGGCTCTACCTTTGGTGGTAATCCTATTGCTGTTGCTTCTTCATTAGCTGTTATAAAGTTCATTAAGGATAATGATATTATTAATAAAACAAAAGAATTAGGCAGATATTTTATAGAATCACTTAAAGAAATCAGTTCTCCTCTAATCCGTGAGGTCAGAGGAAAAGGGCTTATGATCGGGATAGAGATAAAAACAAAAGCTACTCCCTTCTTAAAAAAACTTGCTGACCAGGGTGTTTTGGCACTTCCAGCAGGAAGAAATGTCTTAAGATTTCTCCCTCCTTTAGTTATTGAAAAGGATGATATAGATTTTGTTGTAGAAAAAGTAAATAAGGTTCTAAAAGTTTAAAGAATGAAAGAATCTCTCGATCT
>JAFDIG010000165.1 GCA_019308145.1 Deltaproteobacteria bacterium
TTTAGAGCGGGAATAACTCAGCGGTAGAGTGCAACCTTGCCAAGGTTGAAGTCGCGGGTTCAAATCCCGTTTCCCGCTCCATTTTTTAGGCGGCATAGCCAAGTGGCTAAGGCAGCGGTCTGCAAAACCGTTATTCACCGGTTCAAATCCGGTTGCCGCCTCCACGAAATTAAAGGGTTAGCAAATAAATGCTAACCCTTTTTTTGTTTAAACTATTTATATTTTTAAAATCAAAAAATTTGACTTTTTCCTTCAATATAATATATTTAAGATAAAGTATGAAGGAGGTTTCGCAAGATGAAAGTTGGTGTTATTTCAGATACTCACGATAACGTTCCTAATATAAAAAGAGCAGTGGAAATATTTAAAAAAGAGAAAGTAGATATGGTTATTCATGCAGGGGATTTTGTTGCTCCCTTTTCTGTTAACCCCTTAAATGAAATGGGGATAGATTATTTAGGTGTCTTTGGCAATAATGATGGAGAAAAGGTAGGGCTGACCAATACCTCTAAAGGAAGGATAGTCGACCCTCCTCATATAATCAAAGTAGCAGGTAAAAAAATCCTCATCACCCATAAACTTTCTACACCAGAGCTTTTTGCTGGAGCTGAAATTGATCTAATTATCTACGGACATAATCATAAAAAAGAGATAAAAAAAGTTGGTTCTACATTGATTGTTAATCCAGGTGAATGTGGTGGATGGCTAACAGGTAAATCAACAATTGCTATAGTTGATCTTATTGAACTTTCCGCAAAAATAATAGAAATATAAATGATTTTGAAATAATTGGTTTATATTTATTTAGAAATTTATTTTGAAATAGTGAAAATATTGGTTCACAAATGTTAAAATTTGGTATAAAAATAAGTAATAATAGATTATAAAAAACAAGGAATCTTTCTCTTATTTTTAGGCTGACAAAATCAGCCAGAACGTAATTAGTTCGTTTTTGAAGGTGAACTAATTGGTTTTACAATGTTCAATTTAGTTGACATTTTTCTTAAATATTTAATTGTTGAAAAAGGTCTTTCAAAAAATAGTATCGAAGCCTATAGCAGAGATTTAGGCAGATTTGTTCAATTCCTTAAAGAGAAAGGTATAAAAGATATTAAGGAAGTAAAAGATCTACACATTATAAATTATTTACATTATCTTTCAAACATTGGTATTTCTCCTCGTTCAAGAGCAAGGCATCTTTCAGCAATCAGAACATTTTTTAAATTTCTTATTCTTGATAAAATCATTTCCCTTGATCCTTGCGAACATATCTCTTTCCCAAAACAGAGTAAGACTCTTCCTGAAGTTCTTTCTTATGAAGACGTTAAGCTGCTTCTTTCAGCACCTGATACTTCCAAGCCTTTAGGTATAAGAGATAGGTGTATGTTAGAACTTCTTTATGCCACAGGAATCAGGGTCTCAGAACTGGTTCACCTTAAATTAAATGAAGTTAATTTAGATATGGGATTTGTATTGGTTACAGGCAAAGGATCAAAACAGAGGATGGTCCCTTTAGGAGAGGAGTCTATTCACTGGGTCAGAAGATATATAAAAGAGGTAAGGCCTTTACTTTTAAATAAAAGAATTGCCAATGAATTATTTGTAACCAAAAGGGGAAAAAGCATGACGAGGCAGGGGTTTTGGAAATTGATAAAGTTTTATGGTAATAAGGCAGGTATTAAAAAAAGGATTACCCCTCATACCCTTCGGCATAGCTTTGCCTCTCATCTTCTTGCTGGTGGTGCAGATTTAAGATCAGTTCAAATAATGCTAGGTCATGAAGATATATCAACCACGCAGATCTATACTCACATTGAAGCAGAGCGGATTATGAAGGTTTTTAAAAAATCCCATCCAAGATCTTGAATATGAATATTTTAGGTATAGAGAGTTCATGTGATGAAACTGCTGCAGCTATTCAATCAAATAAAGAGCTTTTATCTAATATCGTTGCCTCTCAAGTAAAAGATCATGCCCCTTTTTGGGGTGTAGTCCCAGAAATTGCCTCAAGAAAACATTTAGAGTTGATTATTCCTGTTATAAATAAAGCCATTTCAGATGCTAAACTTTCTCTTAACGATATAGAATTAATTGCAGTTACCCAGGGCCCTGGTTTAATAGGAGCTCTTTTAGTTGGGGTGCAAGTTGCCAAAAGTATAGCTTATGCTTGTAATTTACCTCTTGTAGGGGTTAATCATCTGCATGCACATCTTTGGTCTATTTTCCTTGAGAAGCAATATCCTTCATTTCCTTTTATTGGTCTTGTTGTCTCAGGCGGACATACAAATCTTTATAAAGTAGATGAAGACCATTTTCAACTCCTTGGGCAAAGTAGGGATGATGCTGCAGGGGAAGCCTTTGACAAGATAGCAAAACTATTAAATCTTGAATATCCTGGTGGGGTTATCATTGACAATTTATCAAAAAAAGGAAACCCTAATGCAATACAATTCCCTCGCGCTTTTTTAAAGGAAGACTCTTTTGAATTTAGTTTTAGCGGATTAAAAACTTCTGTTATAAATTTTGTCCGCTCCCACAAGATAATAAAAGATGGAGAAATTGTGGAATTAAACCCTCATTTGATCAAAAAAAATAGAATATCACAAGATAAAAGCATGCCAGAGGTTTCCATTTATGATCTATGTGCAAGCTTTCAGGAGGCAATTATAGAAATATTAGTAGAAAAAAGCTTTTTAGCAGCAAGACGATTTAATATCTCTGATATTGTTATAGCAGGTGGTGTTGCAGCAAATTCGAGATTAAGGGAAAAGATGGAGGAGCGATCCAAAAAAGAGGGGATAAGGTTTTATGTTCCAAAACCTTCCTTGTGCACTGACAATGCTGCAATGGTTGCAAGTTATGGTTATTTTTTATTTTCAAAACAAAAGCATAACAAAAACTTTATCTTTATGAACCCTTTTTCTCGTTAAAGATGACAGATATAAAAAAAGTAATAGATACTAATCTTTTCCATCACCATTTTAAGGATAGAAGGAATAAAGATGTAATCATATGCTATTTAACAGAAGAGCATCTTGAAAAAGTGAAAGAGATGTATGATAGCTTTGAACCAAAGGAATGCGCTCAAGGACTGCCTTTTGAAGAAGAAGAGAAAAGGCATAAATGGTTAAAAAATCTTTTAAAAAATGAATATAATTTAATCGCTCTTATTGACAATAAAGTAGTTGGTCATGCCTGTCTTATTAATATTGAAAAGGGAAAAACGGCAGAATACCTTGTTTTCGTTCACCAAGATCATCAGAATTGTGGGATAGGGACAGAGTTAACAAAATATATTAAAGAACTAGCAAAAAGATTATCATATCAAAAGATCTGGCTTACTGTTTCAGCTTTCAACTCTTGTGCAATCTCTGTTTACAAAAAGGCTGGGTTCCATTTTGTAGGACCAAGAGACTCGGATCGTGAAATGGTAGTAGAGATATATAAAAATCAAATAAAATAATAGGTGAGTTTATGAATAGATTCAGAAGTAAAAGAGGAAGACTTGGTGAGTTATTGATAAAAAAAGGTATAATAAATTTGGAGAGCTTGCGAAAAGCTTTAAAGATAGGAGCATTGGAAGGAAAACATTTAGGTAGTGTACTTATTGAAGAAGGCATTGCTAAACCAAAGGATGTAATTCTTTCCTTAAAAGAACAGATGAATATGCCAGCTGTAAATCTTAAAAATGTAGAAATTCCTATGGAAGTGCTTAAAATTGTTCCTTTTGAGTTAGTAAAAAAATATAAGATTCTTCCTTTAAAAAAGCAAGACGATAAGCTTATACTTGGGATGGAGAATCCTACGCTCAAGGAAGTAATTGAAGATATTGAATTTATAACAGGGCGTTCGGTTATACCTGTTATACTTTTGCAATCTCAGATTAATGCAGCATTAGAATTTTTTAATAAGCATGGCTATGCTACAGAAAAATTTAGTGGCAAAGATATTCCAGAAAAAATTATAAAAAAAGAAAAAAGAAGAACAAAAGGAATAGCAGAGCTTTTTCAAGAACTTGTTTCAAAAAAAGGTCAAGATCTATTCATTACTGCAGGAGCTCCTCCTTCAATACGTGTAGATGGGCATCTTAAACGGCTTGATATGGATATTTTAACACCCTCAGACACTGAGAAATTGGCGTATTCCTTATTCTCATCACGACATGAAGAGATATTTAGAAAGTTCAATGAAGTTGAGTTTGCTTATACTTTAGAGAACATAGGCCGTTTTAGAATCAATGTATTTAGGCAGAGAAATTCAGTTGCTTTGGCTGCACGGGTAATATATGATATTATACCATCCTGGGAAGAACTTGCTCTTCCTGAATTCTTAAAAGAATATGCTTATTCTCAACAAGGACTTATACTTATTGGAGGTCCTGCTGGGCATGGAAAAACAACAACTTTAGCTGCTATTGTTGATTATATAAATTCAACACGTTCTGCTAATATTATTACTATTGAAGACCCTATTGAATACTTGCATTCCCATAAAAAATCAAATGTAAACCAAAGAGAGGTAGGTGTAGATACTGAATCTTTTGCAATAGGATTAAAGCATATTTTAAGACAAAGCCCAGATGTAATTGTAATAGGCGAGATGCGAGACCCTGAAAGCATGGCAATAGCATTAACTGCTGCGGAAACAGGACATCTTGTCTTAAGTACTATCCATTCCTTTAATGCTATTTCTACTGTTGATAGGATCATTGATATGTTTCCATCAAGACAACATGAGCAAATAAGGGCTCAACTTTCAGAGGCTTTGTTATTGATATTGGTCCAAAGACTTGTTCCTATGGCATCTGGCAAAGGAAGAATATTGGCATATGAAAAGATGGGTCAATGTATTGGATTAAAGAAGGCTATCCGTGAAGCAAAGACTCATACCCTTAGAGGTCAAAATCTTGGTGCTGTTGATGAGATGATTTCAATTGACGTCTGTTTGTCTAAAATGGTTCAAGAAGGAAAGATTAAGTATGAAGATGGTTTAAAATTTGTAGATGATATAAATACATATGAGCTTTTGTGTAAAAAAAGAAGAAAAGAGGGCTTATAAAATAAAAGTTTTAAAAAATATTATTTTAGTGATTCTTTCTCTTTTATTTTTTCTTGGAACCCTTTCTGCTAAAGAGATTTCATGGAAGGAGTTAAATTCTAAGGTTGTTCAACTTTATCAGCAAAGGCGATATACAGAAGGGATTAAAATAGCAAAAGAGGCTTTAAGAGTTGCTAAAGAAAGGTTTGGTCCAGGGCATCCAAATGTTGCGCAATCCTTAAATAATCTTGGCCTTCTATATCATGCAAGGCAGATTGAGTGAAGCAGAATCATTTTATAAACAAGCATTAAAAATAAGAAAAAAATGTTTTGGTGAAAATCATACCGATGTTGCTCAATCCTTAAATAATCTGGCAGGGCTTTATTATTCTGAGGGTAGATACGACAAAGCTGAACCACTTTACAAAAAAGCTTTATTAATAAGAGAAAAGGCTCTTGGAGCAGATCATCCTGCTGTGGCAACAGTGCTTAACAATTTAGCAGGGCTT
>JAFDIG010000166.1 GCA_019308145.1 Deltaproteobacteria bacterium
GTTGTTGGTAATAAAAGGACAAACTCATCTCCTCCAAATCTTGCTACAAGGTCTGTCTCTCTTGTATTTTCGCTAAGCACCTTTGCTACTTTTTTAAGCAGCTCATCACCTTTTTTATGTCCAAAAGTATCATTTATCTCTTTAAAATTATCGATATCCATCATGATCAAAGTCAAATCTTCACAATATCTTCTTGCCCTTTTTACTTCATGTTCAAGGAATATATCAAAGGTTAAACGATTTTTTATACCAGTAAGAAAGTCAGTAAAAGAAAGCTTTAAGAGATGTTCATGGACAATACTATTCTCCAAACTAATGGAAAACCATATAGCAAGTCTTCCAAGAAAATCAGTAGAGATACCAGGACGATAACGATTAGGGTCATCACTTGCGAGGTTGATTGATCCAACAAGCTCTCCCTGAAACATAAATGGAAGCAAAAGTAAGGATTTTATCTCAGAAATTTCATTACCATAAAAAAAGGATACTATCTTTAAAGATGGGTTTTGTATTATAATCGCCTCTCTTTTTGTAAAAAATTTTTGAATATCAGTGATATCCCTTAAAATAAGCTCATCTATCCTCTTTAAAGAAAATATTGGATGATATAAACTTGAAATCACGATTGAGAAAAAAGGAATCTTAAAATCTTCCTTCATCTCTTTGGACAAAGAGGTAATAACATCCTCAGCAGTAAGGTTTGATATCAGTTTTTTTTCTATTTTTCTTATCTTTTTTTCAAGCTCTTCATTCTCCTTTATCCGAGATAAAATCAAATTTAGCCTTTTTTTTAAGATTTGATTCTCTTCTTTTAACTTCTTTAGCTCTAATGAAGTTTTCTCTTTTCTATTATTCATTTATAAGTCTTCCTCTTGCAGAAAAAAAACCATCCATATTGCTTTTATTAGGCAAAACCAAAAAGAATCCCTCTTTTGTGATAAATGGACTTAATTTTGGGGAAACTATATCAGAAATAGGCTCGATAATAAAGTTTTTTTTCTTTTGAAGAATTGAATTTATAACCTCGTATGTCTCTTCAGGTGTAAATGTGCAAACTGAATATACTAATACTCCATCTTGCTTAAGGAAATAAAAAGCTTCATTAATAAGTTTTTTTTGAGTTTTGGCAACTCTTTTTATATCCTCTAACAAAAGGCGGTATTTTATATCAGGATTTCTTCGCAAAACACCTAATCCTGAACAAGGAGCATCTATCAATATATAATCAAAAGGTTTGGTATTCTTTAGAATCTCTTTCAAATTTAGGGCATCACCATGGTATATATCAACAATAGAGATTCCAAGCCTTTGGCAACTTTTTTCTAACAGGGAAAGCCTACCAATATGTCTGTCAACCGCAACAATCTTCCCTTTATTTTTCATCAATTGTGCCATATGAGTGGTTTTGCCTCCTGGTGCAGCACATAGGTCAAGCACCCTGCTTTCTGGGGGTGGTGATACAATATAAGCAATGATCTGCGAAGCTTCATCCTGAATAGTAAAAAAACCATCCATAAACAAAGGTTCATCAGCAATGGATTTCATACCTTTAACATTTATACCATCATCTGAATAAATGGTAAGAGAAGGTTCATAACCTTTTTTTTGCAATATAGAAAAAAGCTCTTGTCTATCAATTTTTAAGGTATTAGTGCGAATAGTAATAGGGGGAATACTATTATTTGCTTCGCAAAGTTTTTCTGTTTCATCAACACCAAAACGTTTTATCCACCTTTTCACAAGCCAAAGAGGATGAGAAAAAATTATAGAGATATAAAAGGCAGGATCATCTTTATAAGTTGGTAAAGGGATATGATCTTTTTCTAAAATAACTTTTCTCAGTATAGCATTTACCATACCAGCAGCTTTTTTACCTGCCCCTTTTTTTGCGATTGTAACCATCTCATTGACAATTGCATAGGAAGGAATTTGAGATAAAAAAAGGATTTGATATATACCAAGTCTTAAAATATTCTTTAAAAAAAAGGGGGTAGTTTCAACCCCCTTATTTAGATACCTTTCTAAAACCCAATCTAATCTTTTTAACCACCTAAGTGTACCAATTACAAGTTCAGTTGCTAAGCCTCTATCTTTTGGGCTCAACTCTTTTTTACTTAAAATGGTATCTAACAACCTATCTGGATAAGCATTTCTTTTTTCAAACCTGTTTAATACAAAAAGGGCTATCTCCCTTGGGTTATCTACCATTCATATCTTATCTTCGACCATAAGCCATTGCTTCAAGTCTTGCAATTCTCTCTTCAATTGGAGGATGAGTAGAGAAAAGCTTCATTACACCACTACCCCTTAACGGATTAACAATAAACATATGAGCAGTTGAAGGATTAACTTTCATGGGTATTCTTCTTGATGCAGTTTCTAACTTTCTTAATGCGCTTGCTAAATATAGTGGATTTCCACTTATCTTTGCCCCTCCTTCATCCGCAAGATATTCTCTTGATCGAGAAATAGCAAGTTGAATAAGCATAGCAGCAATGGATGCAATCATACTAAATATAAATACAAAAAGTATATTTCCGCCTGAGTCATCATCATCTCCCATACCAAAGATGGCTCCCCATCTTGCCATGCTCGCAATAATACTTATCGCTCCTGCAAATGTTGCTGCAATAGAACCTATAAGGATATCTCTATGCTTTACATGGGTAAGCTCGTGTCCCAAAACCCCTGCAAGCTCTTCGTCACTCAATATTCTTAAAAGCCCTGTTGTTACTGCTACTGCCGCATGTTGTGGATTTCTTCCTGTTGCAAAGGCATTTGGTGTATCATTATCCATGATATAGATCTTTGGCATAGGAAGATTAGCAGATAAGGATAGCTGCCTGACAATCCTATGTAATTTGGGAGCTTCTGCTTCTGTTACTTCATGAGCACCATAGAGTTTAAGCACAATCTTGTCTGAAAACCAATATGTGCCCAAATTCATAATAGCAGCAAGAAAAAAAGCAAAAAAAGCTCCATTTCTACCGCCGAGAGCTTGTCCAACAAATATAAACAAAATTGTGAGTATAGTCATCAAGATCCCTGTCTTGAATGTGTTCATTAAAAAATCCTCCTTAAAACTATAGATTAGAGATTTTTTTAACTTTTGATTTAATATAAACAGGAGTCTTGAGTTTGTCAATATCATCCATGCTTTTACCTAAAAAATCAAAAATAGCTTCTTTTACCTTTTTTACATCTACTGTTGTGTTGATACATGGCCCAAAAGGGCGTTCATTTAATATACCAAGAACAGGCAAAGGATAACTATCCTGTATTCCAGTAGTAAGATCATATTCACATGCAACAGCAACTATTGCTTTAGGTCTCTTTTCAACAATTATCCTCCTTGCTAATGTTCCTCCAGTAGCTACCGCAACATGGATGCCAATTGTTTCCGCAAATTCAATAAAATCCTTTATTTTACATTTGCCACATCTCTTACAATTATAGATATTACCAGTTATCTTTACCTTACAATCAAAATTTTGGATACAATGAGGCAAAAGGAGAAGAAGTTTTTCTGGTGGAAAAGGTTTTATTTTTGAACGAATAAGCTGATTATTAACCTCTATAAAGCTTTGTTGAACCTTTTCCCTTGGTATGCCAACAAGCTTACCTAAAAAAATCATTATAGGGAAAAGAATCTTAATGAAAGCTCCTCTTAAGTGATATGAAAAACCAAAATCCTTTCCACGCCATACTGCTATAATAATAACAGAGGTGCCAAATAAAATAACCATAAAGAAAAGAACTAAAAGAGAGCCAAAAATTAGCGGCATAAAGGGACTTATTGTTTTCAGTCCTACAAAAGGAATAAACCAGACAAGAAAAAACAAAATTGCAAGAATAGTTATTGACATAAAAGTAAGGGTGATAAAAAGTCTTTTTGGTTGTCCCATGATCTTATCAACCAAAACAAAAACCTAAAGAGATTTTTGTTCCTGAAAGAAATGCTCTTACTGGCATTCTTTTTCTATTTTGCAACTGAACATCTAAAAGATATACAACCCCATCTCTTGTAGCAACACCTATTGCATCCTTTGTTAACTTTACCACTTCTCCTGGTTTTCCTTTTATATCTTTTTCTCCTAATCTACTTCGATATATCCTAAAGATCTTCTTATCCATAAATGTGTATGCACCTGGTTTAGGAGAAAGACCGCGAATTAAGTTATGAATAGATATGCTATCCTTCTCCCAATCTATCAAACAATCCTCCTTTTTTATAGGAGGGGCATATGTTGCTTTTTGGTGATCTTGTTTTTGTCTTTTAATATCACCACTTCTTATCTTGTTAATGGTATCAATAAGGAGTGATGCACCTAATTCTGACAAGCGATCGTGAAGCTCTCCAGCTGTTTCATCCTGGCTAATATCTACAACTTTTTGAGCTAAAATATCCCCTGTATCAAGGCCTTCATCCATCACCATGATGGTTACACCTGTCCTTTTTTCCCCATTTATAATCGCCCTTTGAATCGGAGCAGCCCCACGATACTTTGGCAAAAGTGAAGCATGAATATTTATAGCACCAAAACGAGGTAAATTTAAAATAGCATTAGGGAGTATCTTCCCATATGCAACAACAACAATTAGGTCAACAGAACTCTCTAAACAAGCTTAAACCGAGTTTTGATGCAAATTGTTTTACAGCAGAAGCTTGCAATTTTTTACCTCTACCAGATGGCTTATCAGGTTGAGTTATAACAGCTACAACGTTTTCACTTTCATATAACCTTTTTAAAGGATTAATAGCAAATTCAGGTGTCCCCATAAAAATAACAGAAAATTTATTATCCATAAAAAATCATAACTTTTATTTTATTAAGAAGTACTCAAATAAATCTTCTTAAATATACCAAAATAATGGATTAGGTGCAAAGGTTTTTGTTTGAATTATTTTAACTTGACAATGACTCTTTTTCCTTTTTATCATTACAATAATTATAAAAGGGAGAAAATGGATAAAATTTTTTTAGCTTTTGATCAGATTTTAGGGCAACATAGGGCTTTAAATATATTAAAAAAGGCTATTAAATATAAACGACTATACCCATGTTATCTTTTTACAGGTGAAGAGGGTGTTGGGAAGAAAAAAACAGCTCTTGCTTTTGCTATGATCCTTAATTGCGATAATGGTTACGGTTGCATGAAATGCATCTCCTGTAAAAAAATTGAAAAAGGTGTTCACCCAGATGTGATGATAGTGGAACCAAAAAGATTAGAGACCACCATCGATCAGGTGAGAGAACTAAAGAGAAAACTTTCCTTTAAGCCTTATGAGGGCAAATGGAGGGTTGTGATCTTTCCAAAAGCCGAAACCTTAACCATTCCAGCAGCAAATGCGCTTCTCAAAACCCTTGAAGAATCTCCGGATTATGTTGTAATCATTCTTATTACAAAAAATCCTTCCCTTCTTTTACCAACTATTGTTTCTCGAAGCCAGAAAATACAATTTGCTTCACTTTCACCTTCAATAATAAAAAATATACTTACTAAAGAAGAGAAAATATCCTTAGAAGAAGCAGAAATCATATCAAGGGTTTCCCATGGAAGTATAAAAAAAGCATTTGATATCCTTAATGAAGGAAATATAAAGCAGAAAAGAGGAAATTTAGTCAAAATAGATGCTATTGCGAAAAAAGGCTCTTTTAGGGAAATAAAAATGGCTGCAACTAATCTATCAAAAGAAGATACAACCCAACTTTTAACCTTTTTAAATTTCCTTATTTCATGGTATAGGGATATACTAATCTTAAAGGCGATTGGCAAAGATGATTTATTGATCAATTACGATCTCATTGGTGAAATTAAAAGAAGAGCTAATAGCTTGACATTAGAAAAAATTATAAAAATATTAAAATTGGTTGTAGAATGTTATGAGGCAATCAAGGGAAATGCCAATAAAGAATTATCCCTTGAGATATTGCTAACAAAAATAGGAGAAATTCAATGATAACAATTGTAGGAATACAGTTTAGAAAAGCATCTAAAATATATGACTTTGAAGTAAAGGATATAGAACTAAATCCTGGCGATAAGGTATTAGTAGAAACAGAAAAAGGTCTTAGCATAGGAATGGTTGTGATGTTACCTAAAATGGTCTCAAAGGTTGAAATAGATAAACCACTAAAACAAGTAATTCGTAAATTAAATGAAAAAGATGAAGAAAAGTGTAAATTTATAGCAAAAAAAGAAGAAGAGGCTTTTCAAATTTGTCTTGAAAAAATAAAAGAAAGAGATATCTCAATGAAGCTTATTAAAGTTGAATATCTTTTTGATTTGAGCAAAGCAATATTCTATTTTACAGCAGAAAAAAGGGTTGATTTTAGAGAATTGGTAAAGGATCTTGCGAAAAAGCTTAAAACAAGAATAGAGATGAGGCAAATAGGGGTAAGAGACGAGTCAAAGATGTTAGGTGGTGTTGGTATATGCGGAAGAGAGTTTTGTTGCTCCCGTTTTCTTTCCAATTTTGATCTGGTCTCTATCAAAATGGCTAAAGAACAAAATTTGGCTTTGAATCCTTCTAAGATTTCAGGAGCATGTGGTAGATTAATGTGTTGCCTTGCTTTTGAATATGATATATATAGTGAACTTAAAAAGAATTTGCCTAAGCCAGGTAAAAGGATAAAAACTAAATTAGGTGATGCAAAAGTAATCAGACAAAATGTTTTGCTTCAGAACATAACAGTTGAGCTTGAGAGTGGCGGGGTGGTAACAATAAAACCTGAAGATATTATAAAAGATTAGCTTTATGATTAAAGCCCTTATATGCTTTAATAGTAAAAAATGTTATATTAACTTTGTATAGTCTAAAGGAGGTGCGATTAAGCAAATGAAAAAGGTTGGGCTTCTTACCGGTGGTGGGGATTGCCCTGGGCTGAATGCAGCTATAAGGGCTGTTGTTAGAAAAGCTACATCAGTTAATTGGGAAGTGCTTGGCATTAAAAATGGTTGGAAAGGGTTAATAGAAGGTAATGTTGAACCTCTTACAAAATATTCTGTTTCAGGAATTTTGCCAAAAGGCGGTACAATTCTTGGCACATCACGCACAAACCCTTTTAAAGATTATGAAAATACCCAGAAATTGCTGGATAATTTTAAAAGATATGAACTAAATGGCATTATTGCAATAGGAGGAGAAGATACCTTAGGTGTAGCAATGAGGCTTTATAAAGAATATAGTATACCAGTAATTGGTATTCCAAAAACAATTGATAATGATATTGCAGGAACAGATCTTACGTTTGGTTTTGACACTGCTGTATCGATAGTAACTGAATCGATTGATAGGCTTCACTCAACTGCAGAGTCTCATCATAGGATAATGGTAGTAGAAGTTATGGGCAGACATGCAGGATGGATTGCAACCATCTCTGGTATCGCAGGCGGGGCAGATATTATTCTTGTTCCGGAGACACCTTTTGATATCAATAATGTATGTAATATATTAACAAAAAGACATGAAAAAGGTAAACACTTCTCCATTGTAGTTGTTGCAGAAGGTGCTACGCCAAAAGGAAGTGAAATAGTTATAACGCAAAGTAATCAGAAAGATGAGTTTGGACATGTAAGATTAGGTGGTATTGGCTCAGTATTAGCACAAGAGATTGAGAAAAGAACAGGGATTGAAACAAGGGTTACAATCTTAGGATATATTCAAAGAGGCGGTACCCCAACTGCTTTTGATAGGGTTTTAGCAACGAGATATGGGGTCTTGGCAATGGAATTAATGGCAAAAGGAGAGGTGGGCAAAATGGTTGCTCTTAGAGGGAATAAGGTCATCGCAATAGATCTTGATAAGGACGCAGTAAAGCCAAAAACTCTTGATATGGAATTATATAAAGTTGCAGAGCTTTTCTTTGGCTAACTTTCAAAGAGGATTATAAATGGATAAAGATTATCGAATACTTATGGGCAATGAAGCAATTGGTAGAGGTATTTTAGAAGGAGGCGCAAAAATGGCTACATCATATCCTGGAACACCTGCTTCTGAAATACTCTCTTCTGTTGCTAAATTCTCTATAGAGGAAAATGTCTCCTGCCATATAGAATGGAGTATAAACGAAAAGGTAGCCTATGAAGTAGCTTTGACAAACAGTTATTCTGGCAAACGTTCTGCTGTAAGTATGAAACAGGTTGGGTTAAACGTAGCAATGGATCCATTTATGAGTTCTGCATACATTGGTGTTAAAGGTGGTTTTGTACTGATAAGTGCTGATGATCCAGGTCCTTATAGTTCTCAGACAGAACAGGATAGTAGGTTTTTAGCAATGTTTGCAAAAGTACCTGTTTTTGATCCAACAACTCCAACTGAAGCAAAAGAGATGGTTATAAATGCTTTTGATTTTTCAGAAAAGTATGAAATCCCTGTAATGGTAAGGCCTACTAATAGAATCTGTCATGCAAGGCAAAAGGTCCCTTGTTATGATATACCACAAAGGGTAGAAGAAGCCAATTTTGAAAAGAATCCACCAAGATGGGCAGCAACACCAAGGTTTAGATATCAGTTGCATAAGGAATTAAACAAAAAAATTCATGAAATTAGCAAAGAAATTACATATACCCCTTTTAATTCAGGTTACCTCTTATCTAATTCAAAAGAGGCAATAGTTGCATCAGGTGCAGCATTTTCTCATATATACGACATTTTAGAAGATATAGATCTCTTAGATAAAATCCCTTTATATCAAATAAAAATGCCTTTCCCAATTAATAATACGGAAATGAGACGTCTTATTTCCAAATATAATCGGATTTTGGTTTGTGAGGAAACATATCCTGTGATTGAAATGCAAATGGCAAACTTAAAAAAAGTAAGAGGGAGAAGAAGTGGAGATATACCCTCTGAAGGGGAGCTTACTCCTGATATCCTTTATAGTTCATTAAGAAAGTTTCTTCGATTACCAAAAACCAAAAAGAGAAAAACACCGCCAAGAACAAAAGAGAAAAGACCATCTCTTTGTCCTGGTTGCCCTCATAGGGCTAGTTTTTTTGGTATAAGAAAAGCCTTACCAAAGGGTATATATACAAGTGATATTGGGTGTTATACATTGGGGATGAATATGGGTGTTGTTGATACTGTTTTATGCATGGGAGCAGCAATTACACAGGCAACAGGTTTTTATCATAGCTATAAAAATAGTAATCAAGACCCTCCACCAATTGTGGCAACTATTGGTGATTCAACTTTTTATCATATGGGACCAGCTGGGCTTACCAATGCAGTTTTCTATGATGCTAAGTTTGTTTTAGTAATAATGGATAACTCAACAACCGCTATGACTGGTAATCAGCCAACGCCTGAGACTGGTATTTATCCTGATGGGACAAAGGGTAAATCAATCTCCTTAGAAGAGCTTATTAAAGGATGTGGGGTAAAATGGATAAAGGAGATAGATCCTTATCAACTTCCTGAATTTATTAAAACAGTAAAAGAAGCTCACAACTATTGTCGATCACCTAAAGGAGGAGTAGCGGTTATTATTTCCAAACATCCCTGTCTTGTTGATAAAAGAAGTGAGAAAAAATGGCCTAAATATCTTGTTGAAATAGATGATGAATGCACAGGATGTAAATTCTGTATAGAGAAATTTGAGTGCCCTGCGTTAATCTTTGATGAAAAAAATGAGAAAGTAAAAATAGATTATAACATCTGTACTGGCTGTGGAATATGTGCTGAAGTCTGCCCAACAGAACATATACATATAAAGAAAGAATTATAAA
>JAFDIG010000167.1 GCA_019308145.1 Deltaproteobacteria bacterium
TACAACACGATAGCCATCTATCCCAAATAATGGTATAGAACTATTATGACCACAAAGAGGGCAATCAATTAAGTTTGATCCTATAACTGAATATTCATAAAGACCATTTTTATCATTATTCTTAATTTTGAAAAGATCGATAAACATCTTTATAGAATCTCTAATAAGTTTTACCTTTGAATCATGTGAATGTGTAAATATCACAGGGACTCTTTTGATTTTAAGATTCCATTTTTTTGCAATAAAAAGAAGCTCTACATCAAAACCAAATCCTTTTATGGTAATTATTGAAAAGATCCTTTTCGCAATATCTTTTCTAAAGGTTTTGAATCCGCATTGAGTATCAGGGATACCTTTAAAAAGGAGAAGTTGTATAAGTATAGAATATGAACGGCCAGAGATCTTCCTCAAAATCCCATATGAAATATCAGCCTTTGATTCCTTTAGATCTCTTCCTCCTATAGCTATATCAAAACCATTTTTTATTGCATCTACCATTAGGGCAAGGCTATCAAGGGAATATGGGAGATCTGCGTCCATGAAAGATATGATCTCACCTTTAGCATTTAAAACACCTTTTTTAACACAAGCACCTTTCCCTTGATTTTTACTCATTTCAATGGCAGTAATAGAGCCATCCTTTAGCTTTTTTATTTTTTCTTTTACAACCGATAATGTATTATCTTTGCTTCCATCATCTACAACTATGATCTCATAAGGCCAATTTTTTTTCTCACAAAATCCTTTTATCTCATCAATGGTTACACCCAAACGCCTTTCCTCATTATATGCAGGAATAACAATAGAGATAAAAGGAGTAGATTCTTTTTTCATATTCCTTTATTTCCCCTTTTTATTTTTTAAATATATAATCAAAAAGAGGGATAATAAAGATACAAAGGTAAAAAGAGAAACAATCATACCTATTAAGAAACTATAAGGACGATATACAAAAACAACATTATGAATCCCTGCTTTTAGAAACGCTGATCTAAATGCATAATTTGCGATTAAGATATTTTCTTTTTTACCATCTATAAAAAGATGCCAGCCCGGATAATATATTTCACTGGTTACAAGATATCCATCTTTATTAAGATTAACCTCTAACTCTATTCTATTTATACTATATTCTTTTATTTTTATATTTCCCTCTCCCTCTCTTTTTTCTTGATTTAGGATGTCGGAATTTTTGACTATAACAACTCTTCTTGGGTTCACCTCTCCCTTTTTTAATATTTTAAACGCTTTTTTTCTATTATTTACAATTATAGGATCAAAGGCTAAAGAAAACCTTGGCATGACTTTTTTATTTTCATAAATCTTTAAATCTTTTTTATCATAAATTATTTTATATTTCTCAAACTTATCAAGCCTTTTATCACCTGGTGGAGTTACGATAAAACGTGCATTAAGAAAATCTATCCATGCTGAATCAAGCTTTGTAATGACATCAGGCCATATGGGATCATATTTTCCTATTAAAGAGATAATTTTACTAAAAGATCTGAGCTTCATGGGATCATTTCCTGTAATTTCATAAATATTATATACCATAGGAGTATTAGAAGGAAGGCAGTCTACATGCACAATTCGTGTAATTTTGGCTTTTTTTTGTAAAAATTTGATTGCTTCTGTTTTAGGATAAAAATCTTTTCGGTTTATAAAAGGGGTATAGTTATGGAAAAACCAGAATAGATCAAAGAGAATCAGTAGAGATATCAATATTTTTGATAAATTATTTCTTTTTAAAGAAAGATATGTCCAAAAAATAAAAACAAAGATTATGATAAGAAACAAGAGAAGTTGATTTAGCTCGTATCTCATCAGATGAAGAGCTTTTATTTTATTTAAATAAAGGATAAAAATGGTAAACACAAAAATCATAGAAAAAAGTGATAATAAGATGATTTTTGATTGTTTTATTCCTTTTTCTATATAAATGCCAGCAAGAGATGCCATAAAAAACGAAAAACCAAATATAATTCTATGATTACTTGCTAACTTAAAACCTGGCAGAGAAACAATAAAGTCAAAAAACTTGGGAATTTGAAATGTAATAGCAAAACAAAGGATCGCCATTAAAAAGAAAAAAGTTGCCTTCAGATCTTTTTTAATACCATATAGACCTCCAGCTAAACCTAAAATAAGACCAACTACACCTATATATCCAAAAGCCTCGTTATAATTTCCAAATCCCCACCAGTTATGCTCAATAGGATTACCAAAAAAATTTGGCAAAAAGAGTCTAATAGAGAGAGGGATAATTTTAGAAAATGGAAAAATAAAAGGGTTACTTTTAATTGTTGTAAAATGAGAAAAGCGGCTTGATTTAAGCATAAATTCAATAAAAGGGAAAAGTTGAACCCCTGCCAAAAGAAACCCCGCAATCCAAGCCCCTATAAAAACGATCAACCCTTTAACCCAATTTATTTGTAATTGCCTTACATGGGTATAGATAATCAAGAAGAGGATATAAATAGATAAGAGAAATCCAATATGAAATAATGTTTCTGGGTGCCCACCAAAAAAAGCAAAGGCTATTAAAATGCTAAGCAAAAAAAAGTTTAAAAATGTTGGTTTTGTAAAAACCTTTTCTCCTAACAGGAAGAAGAGCGGAACAAGGATAATAAGATTTGTCATAGGCCATCCAATCCATACCATCATAGGCCCACTTAACATAAAGAGTATACTTGCTATAAAAGCTCCAAACCTTCCTGTTTGTATGTTTCTCATGAAAATAAACATAAAAAAGCCAGCAAAAAAGAGTTTTAAAAATGCTTCGATTCCAACAAAAACCTGAGGAGAAAAAAAGAGAAGAAGAACCTTTAAAGGGAAAAAAACAGAGGATGAACCATTAGCAAAAAAGGGGGCACCGCACGATGTAAAGGGGTTCCATAACGGGATAATATGTTTTTCTATTGAATATTTAAGAAAATGGTTCCATGGATAAACTTGAAAGGTTAAATCCCCTAAAAGTGGGTTAGAAGCACTTTTATATCCAAACGCTCCTTTCCATGGTGCATAAGAAAAGAGCATATCAGAAGGAGAAAAATAATTTCCTAAAAAAAGAGGAAAGAAAAAGATAAGAGAGATAAAAAAGATAACCATTATTAACAAAAGATCTTTTCTATCTTTTGCCTTTTTTTTAAAGAAGAAAAAAGCTGTTAGAAGAATGAAGAAAATGGTTGAAGATACAAAAATCATAACTTATACCACTTTGAATTATTAAAGATCTTCATTTTATTTAAAGTTATGATCCTCGAGAAATATGTTCCCTTAGCAATAGAGCTCCATAAAGTGTTTGAAAGCCTTAAAGGAAGGCTATTTGTAAAAGCCCCAACCGAGGGGATAAAATGAGGGTTTGGTGATATCTGAACAAGATATGGACCCTTTTCTTTAATCATGTTGAATTCAAATGGCAAACTTAAGATTCCTAAATCCTTTCCCTCCCATTTAGCAGGATGAGAAGAAAAAAAATTAAGAAGTTTCATTAAAAGATTTGTTGTTTTCTTGCCATAATGTTTTAAAAAGAATCTTCTCATTGAAAAAGCGAATTTTTCTTGCGCATCAGAGGGTGAATGGGTTGTGGTTTGGTTATAGTAATGGATAATCTCAGCTGATGGTAAATAAATAAGTTTTTCCTTATTTTTTTTTAGCCTTTTGCACCAGTCGTTGTCCTCAAAATAGAGAGGAAATCCCTCATCAAAAAAACCATATTTTTTTAAAATAGATCGACGGGTTAAAAAACATGCACCTGAAAGAGTTGAGATTTCCATTGCTTTTTCTGCTTGCCAGTAGTCAAGCTCCTTTTTAAGCCACCACTTATCCATGAGGTTTCTAACAAAATGATTTGATAGAGCTAATCCAATCATAACGGTTTCCCAAAAAGTTATAGAGAGGCTTGGAGGAAGTTGAAATAATTTATCATCATCCCACCAAATTCTTGGCGTAACTGCAGCTACTTTAGAATTATCTTTTAAATAAGATACCATTTTATTAAGAGCATTATCTAAAAGTTTAGTATCAGGGTTTAGCACTAAGATAAATTCACCTTTAGAAAGGGAAAATGCCTGATTATTTCCTTTTGCATATCCTACATTTGTGTCATTAATATATACCTTAATGCCTTTTGAGTTAAGCTTAGCAATACTTTCTCTTTCCTCTTTTTTAGACCCACTATCAACAACTATGATCTCAACAGATAGATTATCCTGATAATTCCTTATTGATTCAATACAGGATTTTAAATATTTTAAGGAGTTATAATTAACAATAAGTATAGAAACCATGGATAGATATGGCATGGGAGAAGTAAGAATTTTGCCCATGCCTTTTTTAAATTATTTTTTAAAGTTTGTCTTCATAGATAGTGATATGGTATTTTTTCATCACCTCATCTATCTTCTTTTCACGATTTCTTGTGTTTTTATCCATTATTAACTTCCTCTTTATAGGCCGCTTTACTCTATTAAAATTTTCATAACTTTTTTCTTTTATATCTATTAATTTGATAATATGGTAACCAAAATTGGTTTTTACAATATCACTTATCTCTCCTGGTTTAAGTCTTGATACTGCTTCCTCAAACTCTGGTGGCATTGTTCCTTTCCTATAATATCCTATCATTCCACCTGCTTCTCTGCTCTTTTTGTCATCAGAATATTTCTTTGCTAAATCTTCAAATCTTTCCCCTTCTTTAAGTTTCTTTAATACCATTTTTGCTTTTTTTAATGCCTTATCCCACTCTTTTTGATCTGTTTTATTTTTTACTTCAATAAGGATATGGGCAGCATTGATCATAGGTGGACGGGAGAATATATTTTTATGCTCTTCATAATATTTTTTTACCTCTTCATCTGAAACATTTTTTACCTGTTTTACATTTTTTTCTACCCAATAATTATAAAGGATATTGTAAGTGGAAATTTTTATTTTTTCTTTTACTAACTCATCTTTATCATAACCTAATTTTTTTGCTTCTTGATATACCGCGAGAAACCTTGCAAGAGTTTGCAAAAACTTTGCTTTAGCATCTTTTGATGCCAATCTTTCCTGTTGTCTTGGTCCCATACTTTTTATAATTCTATCTAACTCTTTGGTGGTTACAACCATTTTGCCAACTTTCAAAACAACTGGGCTTCCATCTGGGCCTATTTCAGCCTTTTCTTTTCCAAAAGAAAAAGGAACAAGAAGGCTCATTAAAATAAAAGTTGTTATTAAAAAAAAGGTAAAAAAGATTATATTTCTTTTTTTTATCATTTTTT
>JAFDIG010000168.1 GCA_019308145.1 Deltaproteobacteria bacterium
CTTTATCATTATTTTTTCTTAAAAAAAGAAAAGGGGATAAAAACAGGGATTTCTTCTCCAAAGGAAGAATATTTGATCATCCTTAATCATCATATCCCGCTCTTTAAATCAAAAAAGATCAGAAAAGCTCTTATGTATGCCATTAATAGGGAAAGATTAGCTGAAAAGATTTGCGGTGATAAATGGTATGTATCTCATGGTCTTTTTTTGCCACAATGGAAAGCTTTTAATAAGTCTGTTTCCCCATATCCTTATTCACCTCAAAAAGCTCTATCCCTTTTCAAGGAAGAAGGGTGGAGATTCTCAAAAAAGACAGGGGAGTTAAAAAAGAATGGAAATCCTTTTTACCTTACCCTTCTTTTTTATAAAGGTGCAGAGGATATTGAGATCATAGCAAGGATGATACAACAAGATCTTTTTCTTGTAGGGATAAGGACAAAATTAGTTATAAGAAAAACAACTGAATTATTTTCAAAAAAAGATGTATCAGAATCATCTTGTGCAAGGCTTGTTCCTGTTAATTTAGGATTAATACCTGAAAATATAGAAAAATGGGCGGCTTTTTCTGATGGGATTTTCCCTATTGGTTATAAAAATAAAAAGTTAGAAAAGATGATAAAAGAAGCATTAAAAACAGAAGAAAGGGAAAAAAGTTTTGTTATTTATCAAAAGATAGATAAAATTTTAGCAGATGAATTACCTATGCTTTTTCTTTTTTTAAGGCCACGTTTTTTTGCTTATAAGGATAAATTTATTACAAAAGGAACTTTCGAACCTTCTGTTTTAGGCTTGAGATCAATAAAGGATTGGGAATTGAAAGAATAATTATTCCATAATACCAAAAATAAAAAATTATATTTCTTTTTCTTTTATATTATAAAAAGAGTATATCTTTTTCATTTCAGATGAATATTCTCTTTTTTTGTTATAGATTATCAAAGGAGGTTGAATCACCATTCCCTCACCACCTTCCTTTCTTCCTTCAATAAGGATTAAGGTTGCGTTTTCATCTTTATAGGAATGAACACTCCTTAAGCGGCTGGGGATAATAGAATTTTCTACCATTGCTTTTGAAATCGCAGAGAATCTAATAGCAGGAAAGATAAAGAAAACTTTCCCACGTTTTTTTAGAAGATATTTTGCTATTTTCGTAATATCAGATACTGAAACAAAAAGTTCATGTCTGGCAATCGCCTTTTCTGGGTCTGGGTTGATTCTGCCTGAGTTCAATTTTCTATATGGAGGATTGCTGATCACCAGATCGAATGAGTCAGGAGGAAATATAGTAGGAAGATCTCTTAAATCTATATTAAGAAGATCAATAATATTATCTAATTTATTGATTTGAACATTTTTTTTAGCAAGTTCAAATAGATTTTTTTGAATCTCAACAGCAACAATACGAGCTCTTTTTTCTTTTAGAGCCAAGAGCAAAGAGATGATCCCGCAACCTGTACCTAATTCAATAATCCTTTCATTTTTTCTAATCTTGACAAATGAAGCAAGTAAAAAAGCGTCAATTGAATAACGGTATCCCTCTTTTTTCTGGATTACTGTTAAACACCCATTATATGGATGATTAATTCTCTCATCATCATGGAGTTGGTTCATAATTGAAAACCTCACCAGGAACCATCTTATAAAAGACAAGACCTGTAAGGAGTTTTGGATAAAAGAAGGTAGATTTAGCAGGCATAACCTCTCCTATGGATGCAACCTTTCTTACCTCATCTATTCTTGTAGGGTTTAACAGCAGAGCAACTTGACATCTACCCTCATAGACAATATCTAATGCCTTTTCACTGTTTTTTATGAGATTAAGCTTTATACCTCTTTCCCTCTCTTCTTTTGATATGTTAAAGATTTTTTCAAGCACTATATGATTAAGGATGGTTACATCCAGGTTTCTAATCACTTCTGAAACATCCCCAATAATATCTTCTAAATCAGTTTCATTTTTTAAAGATAATATGACGAAGCTTTTCATCCCATGGATAAAAAGGCCAAAAGATTTTGATATCCTTCCTCTTTCTTTAAGGGCTAAAAGGAATTTTCTTTTTATATCTTCCCTGTTTTTATTATTAAAAGGAAAAAGTGTTACATTAAAATATCTTTCAAATTTTTCCATTAATTCGCTTTGGTTGATCTCACCAAGATTAAGAAGAAGTCTGTGAGTTGGTAATATTGTAAGACCTGGATTATCCATATTGGTAAAATATGTCATTACAAAATTATAAGGCTCTTTCCCTGTAAAATTAGGATCTTTAGCTTTCATTTCTTCCCTATAGGCCATTGCAGTTGTATATCTATGATGCCCATCTGCAATGAAGATAGGCTTATCAATCATCCATTTAGAGATGGTTGATATAACCTTTTTATTTGTTACACGCCAGAAGATATGTTGATCCCCTAAGTCATCTACTATATTAAAAAAAGGAAATCCAAGATAGGGAGAAAATGTTTCATCAACAAAATTTTCAGGATCTGAATAGAGAGTAAATATCTGACTAAGATTTGTTTTACATGCCCTAAGTAAATTGAGTCTATCCTCTACTGGTTTAGAAGTGGTTTTCTCGTGAGGGAATATTATCCCAGAGTCAAGACTCTCTATCCTGACAAGAGCGATAAAACCATCTCGAGTAATTGGCCCCTTGCTATCTATAGAAAATATTTGTCTGTAATAATAAAACGCTGGCTCTTTATCTATCTTTAATATACCATCCTTTTCCCATTTTTTAAGAAGAGATGCAGACAAATCATATCTTTTTTCTCCTTCTTCCTCTGGGGGCAAGATGATCCTGACCACATTTAATGGATGACGTTTTAAAAGGGAGTTTTTAGCCTTTGGAGAGATCACATCATAAGGAGGAGAAACTACCTTAGAGAGATCTGAAACCTTTTCTGGATCAAAAAGCAGCCCCCTAAATGGAACAATTAAAGCCATATTTTTTTACCTCTTTTATTTAATTCTTCTTATTTTAATAAATTGATTAATTATCTTTGTCAAGAATGGTTAATAAAATTAAACAAATCGAGTAGCAAACCATATTCTGAATGATAGTAGGGGCTTATGTTTTTTAGCCCTGATCTATATTGTGCGTGGAAACTTCGCCCTTTAAGGAAATAACTAAAGATTTTTCTCTTTAAGATAATTTAAAATATAATCCTTTTTTATCTTTTCTTGGTTTGCTTTTTCCATATCTCTAATGATTATTTCTTCATTAGCTAATTCATCTTCTCCTATGATTAGAACATATTTTGCATTCAACTTATCTGCTCTTTTTAACTGTGCTTTTAAACTCTTTAATGAATAATCCATCTCAACAGAAAAAGATGCCTCCCTTAGGTTTTTAACCAAATTAATCGCTTCTTTTTTCGCATCTTCGCCTAAAGAGGCTACAAAAATAAGAGGGGTTATATATGGTTTAAATCCTTTTTCTTTTAAAAGCAAAACCAATCTCTCAATTCCCATTGCAAAGCCAATAGCCGGGATATCAGGCCCTCCCAATTCTTTAATAAGGTTATCATATCTTCCACCTGCGACAACAGCATTTTGTGAACCCAGCTTTTTGGTTGTAACTTCAAATGTAGTGCGTGTATAATAGTCAAGGCCTCTTACCATTAAAGGATTAACAATAAAGGGGAGCTCAAGTTGACCAAGGTAGGTTTTTAAATCTGAGAAATGGTTTGAACATTCATTACAGAGATAGTCAAGAATAATAGGTGCTTCTTGAATGACCTTTCTACAGCCTTCTACTTTACAGTCAAGGATGCGAAGCGGATTGATATTAAGACGTCTCCTGCAATCAGAGCAAAGCTCATCTTTTCTTCCTTCAAGAAAAGAGATGAGCTTTTTGATATATAATCCTCTGCATTTTTTGCATCCGAGAGAGTTTATCTCGATTTGAACATCATCTATACCTATATTGTTTAAAAGTTGTCTTACCATAACTAAAATTTCTGCATCAACTAATGGTCGTTCTTCACCTAAAACCTCAGCATCAATTTGGTAGAATTGTCTATATCTTCCTTTTTGAGGTCTTTCATACCTGAACATAGGTCCAATAAGATATAATTTTGTAATGGTTTCTTTTGTATATAAATTGTGCTCTAAATATGCTCTTATTATCCCTGCAGTTGCTTCAGGACGTAAAGTAATAGAATTCCCTTTTTTATCTGAAAAAGTATACATCTCCTTTTCAACAATATCAGTTGCCTCTCCAATGGTTCTTAAAAACAGATCCGTTTTTTCCAAAATTGGTATTATGATCTCTTTATATCCAAATGATTTAAATACCTTTTTAGACGTATCAATAATATATTCCCAAAATTTTATTTCATCTGGTAAAATATCATTAAAACCTCTAATCGCTTTAATCACTTTTAAATTCCTCCTTATTTTATCCTTATCTTCTTAATATATTTTTATTAGATTTATATTTTCATACTTAAGCAAGAGAGTTTTTAGAAAGTCCTGTCAATAAAGGTATTGACTTTCATCAATTTTTGTTTTAATAAATATATAAAAGCTGGGGGATCGTCTAGTGGTAGGACAGCAGACTCTGGATCTGCTTACCGAGGTTCGAATCCTTGTCCCCCAGCCATTTTTTTGATCAAATTAGCTTATCAAAAGAAAAAATTTATAATTTAAATTTTGTATTATTTGACACTTGTATAAACTTTTAAAAACTAATATTTTTGATTTTTTAACATATTATTTTTCAGCTTAAGTTAAGTAATTTCAAGAGCCGTTTTCATCAGGAGAAGGAAATATCTTGCCAGGATTTAATATATTATTAGGGTCTAAAGTTTTTTTAATCTTTTTCATCGTATTTATTGTTTCTTTAGAGAGTTCCATTTCAATATAGGCTGACTTAGCCACTCCTATGCCATGTTCTCCTGAAATTGTTCCTTCAAGACGAATTGTTTCAGCAAATATCTCTTTAACTGCTTCTTCTGCTTTCTTTTTATCTTCAGGGGTATCCTTTATCATAATACTTACATGAAAATTTCCATCTCCAGCATGACCAAAACTCAATATTGGTATTCCAAATTTTTTTTCCATGTCTTCGATTGCATGTATAAGTTTTGGTATGTTTGATCGAGGTACAACAACGTCTTCTGCAATCTTTACAGGGTTCAAATTATAAGTTGCCTGCGAAAGTGTTCTTCTCGCATGCCAACGCTTTTCGGCTTCTTTTGGATCTTGTGTTACATCGCATTTTATTGCTTTGTGTTCAAAGGCAA
>JAFDIG010000169.1 GCA_019308145.1 Deltaproteobacteria bacterium
TTCTCTTGCTATTATGATCTTTAATATTTCTGATGTTCCTCCCCCAAAAAGGAGAAATCTTGCATCTCTAAAATAACGTTGGGCATTATATTCCTTTGCGATGCCATAAGCACCATGAATTCTTGTTACTTCATCAACAACAAATGAGGCTGTTTCAGTTGAATAGAATTTTGCCATCGCTGCTTCCTTATAATGTGGTCTACCCTGGTCCTTTAACCAAGCTGTATAATAGGTGAGAAGCTGACTATTGGTAATTTTTGTATCCATTTCTGCTATCTTTTCCTGTATAAGTTGAAATTTACTAATAGGCCTCCCAAAAGCCTCCCTTTCCTTTGCATATCTAATACCTGTCTCAAATGCACTTTTAGCAAGACCCAAACCTAATGCTGCCATCATTATCCTGATCTCGTTTAATATCTTTTCAAGATAGATTACACCTTTACCTTCTTCACCTAAAAGATTTTCTTTAGGAAGATAACAATTATCAAAGATAAGTTCTGCTGTATTAGCCCCTTTTGCAGAAATTTTTTCAATCTTTTGCCCAACCGAAAAGCCTGGTGTTCCCTTTTCTACCAAGAAAAAAGCCAAACCATTAATCCTTTTTGATGGGTCAATACTTGCTACAACTGTAACAAAATCTGCGACAGCTCCATTGGTTATCCACATCTTCCTTCCATTTAATATATACCCATCACCTTCCTTTTTTGCATAAGTTTGTATGCTCCCTAAATCTGATCCGCAATTAGGTTCAGTAAAAGCAATTGTGCCAACCTTTTCTCCCTTTATGGCGGGGATCAAACACCTTTCTTTTTGCTCTTTAGTACCAAAACTATGGATAAATTCAGTACCCATAAGACATTGCATGGTTGTAATAGCAGCAAAGCCCATAGAAACTCTGGCTAATTCCTCAGCAAAAATAGTAAAGGTTATGCAATCTGCATTCATACCCCCAATTTCTTCAGGATAACGGATGCCAAAATAGCCAAGCCTCCCAAATTCTTTAAAAAGATTCTCAGGGAAGCCCTCCTCTTCATCTATACGCGAAGCATGAGGAAGAACCAGTTTTTTTAATAGATCTGAGACTCTTTCTCTAAAAAATTTATGATCTTCGGAAAATTCAAAATTCATCTGTAAAGTCCTATCAAATCTCTCATACCGCTCTATAAATATTTTTTATTAAAGATTAAAAACTTAGAAAATTATCAACAATAATGATTAAAATTATAAAAAATAAGGGACATTCTTTTTTATATTCAGGCTGACGTAGTCTGTTTGAAAATAATTAGTCTACTTTTCAATATCGAGTAGTTAATAAATAGCATTCTTATATCTATAGTAACTACTCTTTCAGGATCTCTTTTATTAAGCTGTTAGCAGCCATGTAAAGATCAATCTCTCTTTTTATAACCTTATCAACAATTTGCTGAAATGTTCCACTATTAATTAATTTTTCAGAAACTTTTTCCATTAGGATTTCTTTAAGAAGTGATAAAATTAAACCTTTAGCTTTTTTACTTTGCAACTCTTCAAGCTCGCTTTGTTTTTCAAGATATTTTTTGTGCTCACTAATAGCATCTATTAATCCATCGATGCCTGTTTTATCTTTAGCAGAAACTAAAAATAAGCGAGGAATCCAACTCTTTTTATTATCAATATTGCTCATCGTTATATAAGCAGAAAGACTTCTAAAAGCCTCTTTTGCACCTTCAAGATCGGCTTTATTAATAACTACTATATCACCTAATTCTACTACCCCAGCCTTAATTAACTGTATATCATCTCCAAAATCTGGAGAAAGAACTGATATTACAGTATCAGCTAAATAGAATATATCCTTTTCACTTTGTCCTACCCCAACACTTTCAATAATAATGATCTCTTTGCCTAAACCTTCAAGTATATATACTGCTCCAATAGTTGCCTTAGCCAACCCTCCACCATATCCTCGATTTGCCATTGATCTAATAAATATTCCAATTTTTTCTGCTTCTTTCATTCTAACCCTATCGCCAAGAAAAGCGCCTTTGTTATGTATACTGCTCGGATCAACAGCAATAACACCAATCTTCTTATTCTCTTTAGCAAACCTCAGTGCTATTTTATCTATAAGAGTGCTTTTCCCAGCGCCAGGAGGACCTGTTATCCCTAAAATATAGGCTTTCCCTGTATACGGAAAAATGGACTCTACTGCTTTAAACCCTGCCTCGGCTCCATTTTCAATAAGGGAAATAAGCCGAGCAGCACTTTTCTCATCACCTTTTAGAAGCTTTTCCACTAAATTCATTAAATAATTCTATTCTCCTTTAGTTCCTGGATTTCAGCTTTTGAATAACCTAAAGACTTCCCATAAATTTCCTCATTATGTTCCCCAAAACGTGGAGGGAAAGACAAGGTTTGATCATTCTCTTTTAAAAAAGGAGTCATATAAGGTGGAGGAGGCATCCAGATTTGAGTTTTAGTTCTCGGATCAATTGAGGTTAAAAGAGCATCTTTAACATAAGGATCTTTAAGGACATCAGATACTGTATTAACCTTGGATATAGGGATAGTTGCTTTATTACATAGCTCTATCATCTCTTCGGTGCTTTTCTTTTTTGTAAATTCATTAATCATTTTATTTAGATTTTTTACATCAGCTATACGACCTGCATTTTTTTCATATTCAGGCTTATCTAATGATTCAAAACCAGGAAGTTTAGTAAAAGATTTCCATTGCCTGTCATTTCCAATTGCAATATAGACAAAACCATTATTCGTTTCATAAACCGATACAGGGGCAAAAAATTCATGAGTATTCCCTCTTCTTGTAATCTTTTTCCCAAATGATTTGGTTAATGTTATTGGAACAGTAAGCCATGATGTTGAGGACATAAACATTGAAACATCGATCCTTTCACCTTCGCCTGTTAATGATCTCTTGAGTAAGGCTTTCATAATCAAACCATAACAGTGCTCACTAGTACCCATATCTGGCAAAGGAATACCTAAAACCTGAGGGTCCCCTTCTGGTTCACCAGTAAGATCCATAAGTCCACTTCTTGCTTGAAGGATAGGATCATAGGCTGCTTCATTGCTTTGAGGTCCAAAACCTGTAACACCAAGCCAGATAATATCAGGTTTAATCTTTCTTAATGTTTCATAATCTATTCCTAATTTCTCATAATTTCTGGGAAGCTGATTAGTAGCAAATATATCAACATCTAATTTTTTTATTAACTCCTTTAAAATATCCTGTCCTTTTGGATCTGCCAAATTCAAAGTAATAGCTTTTTTCCCTGAATTTATAGCAAGAAAATATGAGTTCATTCTCTCTTCACCTAACACATTTTCACCAATTAAACGGTTTGGATCACCATAAACAGGGTGCTCAAGTCTTATAATATTCATTCCATCCATAGCCAATCTATATGTAAGATAAGGTAAAACCGTTGCCTGCTCTAACGATAATACTGTCATTTTTTTAAAAATATCCATAAGATGCCTCCGATTTAATTTTTTTACTTTAAAAAATTTTTAACTTGATATATAAAAAAGAAAAGGTTAGATTGATATTTAGTATCTGTATACCGTATACAGTAATAACTTTTAAAATATAAAATAGCACTTTAAAATTGTCAAGATTTTATATTTTAAACGAGGAGGAAGTAATGAGATTACCTTCTTTTAATTATCTTGAACCAATAACCCTTACCGATGCATTAAATTTAATGGAAGAATATCATGGCAGAGCGCAACCACTCGCAGGTGGCACTGAACTTTTACCACGTATGAAATTAGGGCTTACCCACCCAACATATCTGATGAGTTTAAAAGAGATTCATGAGCTAAAGGGAATAAAATCAAACAAAAATGAGCTATATATAGGTGGAATGACCTCTCTTAGGGAAATATTTTTATCTACTTTATTACAACAGAAGTTTCTGGCTATTTCAGAGGCAGCTGGTTCAGTTGCAGCACCTCCATTAAGGAATATGGGTACAATAGCTGGTAATTTATGCCAAGATACACGATGTTTTTTTTATAATCAATCATATTTCTGGAGAAGAGGGCTAAAACCTTGTTTTAAAGCAGGGGGTAATGTTTGTTATGCAGTGCCAGGATCGAAAAAGTGTTTCAGCGTTTATCAAGGAGATTTAGCACCTGCTTTGATAGCATTTAATGCAAAAGTGAGAATAGAAAAAAAAGGGTCTTCTCGTATTATCCCAATTGAGGAATTATTTAGTGGTAAAGGGGAAAAGCCAATTGTAATAGCTGATGATGAACTATTAACCCAAGTAATCGTTCCTATCCCTGAAGGAATATATGGATCTTCATATAGAAAATTTAGGTTAAGAAATGCCCTTGATTATCCTCTTGTCTCTGCAGCTGCTTTTTTAGCAATTGATAGTGAAAAAAAAGTAAAAAGTGTTAAAGTTGTTTTAGGGGCTGCGGGTCCAGCACCAGTAATTGTTAAAGAAGCAGAAGATATTTTAAAAGGAAAAAAAGTAGAAGAAAGCGCAATCAATGAAATTGCAGAAGCTGCTTATAAAAGAGCTCAAATGGTAGATAACCTTGGTTTGCCAGCCTCGTATCGTAAGAAAATGGTTAGGGTGTTTACTAAAAGAGCAATTGAAAATGCCTTTAATTCAATAAAATAAGATCAATAAAATAAGAAATAAGGGTGGCACTATGAAGGGTATGAAAAAAGAGCTTATTACATTAAGGGTAAATAATGAAGATTACGAAATTTTTACTTATCCTAACAAAACCCTTTTAGAAGTGTTAAGAGAAGATCTTATGCTCACAGGGACAAAAGAAGGTTGTTCTGAAGGAGCTTGTGGAACCTGCACAGTGCTAATGGATGGGAAACCAATAAGGTCTTGTTTAATGTTAGCAGTAGAAGCTCAGGGGAAAGATATAACAACTATAGAAGGGCTTTCAGAAGATGATGAACTCCATCCAATCCAAAAAAACTTTATTGAGCAAGGAGCAATACAGTGTGGATTTTGTACCCCTGGAATGATCTTAACTGCTAAAGCACTGCTTGATGAAAATCCACGTCCTACAGAGGATGATATTAAAGTAGCAATATCAGGAAATGTATGCAGATGCACAGGTTATGCCAAGATAGTAAAAGCTATCAAAGAATCAAGCAAATAAAGGAGATCATATTATGGAATCTTTTTCCCTTATCGGAAAAGGCGTACCAAGAATAGATACCACAGTAAAGGCAACAGGGGAAGCAATATATACTGCCCCCGCATGCTATACGCAAAGGTGCTCCGCTCTCCTTATTCACATGCAAAGATCCTACATATTGATACATCTAAAGCAAAAAGGTTACGAGGTGTAAAAGCAGTTGTTACTGGGGCAGATACATTTGGAGAATATTGGGGAGTTTTTAGATATACAAGAGACCAGCAGTTATTACCGCAAGATAAGGTTAGATACTTTGGTGAAGA
>JAFDIG010000170.1 GCA_019308145.1 Deltaproteobacteria bacterium
TCCTTTTCTTTAAATCCAGATGAGATAACAAAGGATGAAGAAAAAGGAGCACCTTCATTTGAAAAAAGAATCAAAGCAGCAAAAAGAGCTCAAGATGCTAGCTATTTTATTGGATTTCATTTAGACCCTATTATCTATTACCCTAATTGGGAAAAAGGCTACTTTAACTTGATCAACTACTTATCTAAATATATAGATCCTAAAAATGTAATTTGGATATCAATGGGCGGTTTAAGGTTTCCACCATTATTAAAAGAGATTATCAGAGAGAGATTCCCTAACAATAAAATAATTACAGGGGAGCTTTTCCCAGGAAAGGACGGAAAATTTAGATATCTTAAACATATAAGGATTTTTATGTTTAAAAAAATTTTTAAATGGATAAAAGAATGGAATAATGATATATTTATATATCTATGTATGGAAAGCCAAGAGGTATGGCATGAAGCCTTTGGCTTTTCACCACAAAACATGGAGGAATTAGATTTAAGATTTCATCATAGAATAGTTAGATTATGGAGAAAATTTTAAAAAAGGAGGTAAAATTTGCTAATTTTTTTTGTTATAAGATTAATTGTAAATGGAGTAGCACTTTGGGTAACCGCATGGTTAGTAAAAGGGATAGATATTAAAGGTTTATCATCTCTTATACTGGCTGTAATACTTCTTGGTATACTAAATGCTATAATCAAGCCAGTACTTATTTTCCTTACCTTGCCTATTAACATTCTTACAATGGGAATTTTCACCTTTTTTATCAATGCATTTTTGCTTATAGCTGTTTCAAAACTTGTTACAGGTTTTGAAATAGCCGATTTCTGGTCAGCATTGGTTGGTGCTATTGTATTGAGCATAATAAATTTTATTATCTCATTTTTCATTGTAAGATATTAAAAAGAGGATTTATATATGGATCAGCTAATAAATTTAATAAGTTTTCCTTTCCGTGATAAAAAATGGATTATAAAATTATTAATTGGTGGGGTTTTAAGTATAATTCCTATTATTAATTTTTTTAGTTTTGGTTATAGTTATCACATATTTAAGGAAGCAATAGAAGGCAAAACTGCTTATCTCCCAGAATGGAATCAATGGGATTATTTATTCAAAAAAGGATTTTACATTTTTATTCTTGGTTTAATCTATACAATTTTACCTTCATTGCTAATTATGCTCTCCTTATCCTTTATGACGCTTAAAGGGCCTTTTTTCATTCTTGGATTTTTACTTATATTAATATCAATAATACTTTACATTGCTGTTTTATTCTTTTTCCCAACTGCAATAGCCCTTTTTGCTAAAAAGGAAAATATTAAAGATGCTCTAAATTTTTCTTTTATAATAAAATCAACAATAAATTTCTGTCCAGATTATTTCAAGCCCTTTTTAACAGGAATAGGTATAATAATAGTTGGATTAATAATCGAGTCTATTTTAGGCTCTATACCCGCTTTGGGATGGTTGATTTTTTTCTTTTTAAATTTTTATATCTCGATCATCCTTGCAAGGCTTTTTGGAGAGTTTTTCTTAAGAAAAAGGTTATAACAAATCATATCATTTTCTTTTTAACAATGAGATAATAAAAAGAAGTGCTGTAATAATTAGAATAATTCTGGAAAATATATCCCCATATTTAGTGTAAAAGCTTAGGTGAGAATGGTTATAGAATGAAATTTCTTTAATAAATAACCTTTTTTGAAAAATTGGAGTAGAAATTACTACCCTACCCTTTGGACCTATTACTCCACTAATCCCGGTATTTGCCGAACGAATAAGATAAACCCTATTTTCAACAGCGCGAAATATCGCTTTATCAAAATGTTGATAAGGTGCTGTAGTTTTACCAAACCATGCATCATTGGTTATGGTAACAAGTAGCTGAGCTCCATTTTTTACAAACCTTCTTACAAGATCAGGAAATATTATCTCAAAACAAATAAGAACACCTATTATAAAATCATCACCATAAAGGTTTTTTATCTTCTTCCCCGATCTAAAATCACCTATTTCAGAGCTAACTTTACCTAAAAAAGGGAAATACCGCTTTAATGGTACATATTCACCATAAGGAACAAGATGAATCTTATCATATCTTCCTATTATATCTCCATTAGGAGAAACAAGAAAACAACTGTTATAATAAAATGTTTCTTTATTTTTTACTTCATAATATGGAGCACCAAATAAAAGAAAGATCCTATTTTTTTTAGCAATATTAAGCACTTTTTCTCTATAAGGGGTTGGTTCACAAAAATAAAAAGGGGCGGCAGTTTCTGGCCATATAACTATATCAGCACCTTCCCTTGCTAAATTTTTGGTCATTCCTTCATAAATATCTAAAGTCATCTCTATCATCTCTTTATTCCATTTCATATCCTGAGGAATGTTTCCCTGAGCAACCCCTATCTTTAACCTTTTTCCAGCAGAAAAATTTTCTGATAATTTCACTTTCCCATAAGAAAATATAAAAATTAGTAAAATAATAGTAATACCAATTGATAATAAAGGTAATCTTCTTTTTTTAGTTATAGACAAAAGAATTTCAAAGATCACTGTATTTATTATAACTATAATAAAGCTTACCCCATAAACACCTGTTATATCTGCAAACTGAATAAATAGTGGCCATCTGCTTTGGGTATAGCCTAAAAGGCACCATGGAAAACCAGATAATATAAAACTTAAGATATATTCCATACCAACCCATGTAAAAGGTGCTGCAAAAAAAAGAGGAATCTTCTTCCTTATAAGAAAAGATATTATCGAAGAAAAAAGAGCAACAAAAGAGCCAAGGAAAAGAGAGAAGAAAGTAAGAATACCAAGAGCTAATAGATAATCAACACCTCCATATCTATTCATAGCTATAATTATCCAATAAAGATTACCTAAAAAAAATATAGAACCTGTAATCAATCCAGCAAAAAAGGCATTTTTAGTTGATGATTTATAAATTGCCCCAAATAATGGAATAAGAGCTACAAAGACAATAAAAGAAAGAAAAAATGGGAAAGGAGAAAAAGGTAGAATCAAAAAGATCCCAGAAAGAAAGGCTAAAAAATATCTTTTTTTAAAAAAATTGAATTTTTCATTAAACCCTTTATGATTAATCATTCCTATTTTTCTATATTTTCTGTTGATACTTTTTTCACTTTAATAAGTTCAATTCTTCTCTCAGTTGCTTTTTCTATAATCATATTTAAATTTTGAAAAGATATTTTCTCTCCTGGTTTTGGAATCCTTCCAAGTAGATGGAAAATTAATCCTCCAACGGTTTCATAATCCTCTTTTGGCACATCAATATCAAAAAACTCTTCAAGCTTTTCTATCTCAAGTTGTGCATTTATTAAATAATATCCATCCTTTAATTCAACAAATTCATCACTTTTTATCTTGTCATATTCATCTTCAATCTCTCCGATGATCTCTTCTATAAGATCTTCAATTGTAACTAACCCTGCTGTTCCCCCATATTCATCTATTACAATAGCTATATGGATGCGCTTTTTTCTAAATTCTTTTAATAGATCTTCAACGGTTTTTGTCTCAGGAATAAAAAAAGGTTCTCTCATAACTTCCGAAAATTCTAAACTTTCCTTTCCCCAAAATTTAAGCAGATCTTTGGCATAAACAATACCAATGATATTATCTAATCTCTTATTATAGATGGGAATACGTGAATGACCCTTTTGAATGATCAAATTTATAGTATCTTTTAAAGAGGCGGTATCAGGCAATGCATTTATATCTATCCTCGGTGTCATAACATTTTTTACTATAATATTTTTAAACTTAAGCACCTTTTCTATCATCTCATGTTCTTCTTCATCTATAACTCCTTCCTCTTCGCTCTCATCAATAATCGCCTGAATCTCTTCTTCAGTTATAGGATGTTTTATCTTTCTTGTAAAAAGATAAAAAAATCGTCTCATAGCCTCTATAAATACCCTCATAATATCTTTCAAGTTAATGTTTCTCCTTTTTCCCTTTTAATTTTATCAAAAAGTTCCTTCTCTTTTGCCTCCATTTCCTTAGCTTTTAATGGATCTTTTTCATGGTCATACCCAATAAGATGAAGGAAACCATGTATTAAAAGGAAAAGAATTTCATCATAAGGAGAGATAGATGCTTCTTGCGCATCTCTAATAGCAGTCTCCACTGAAATAACTATATCGCCAAGAAGATAAGGGTTTATTTCTGAAAAAGCACCTTCTCTCATAGGAAAAGATATAACATTTGTAGGGTAATCTCGATTAAGATACTTTGAGTTGATCTCTTTTATCTTTTTATCATCAACAAAAACAATACTTATCTCTTTATCCTGATTGCCCAAGTCTTCTAATAATAGCTTTATGATTCTCTTTATTTTTTTCTTGGAGAGTTTTAGGAGTTTTTGTTGATTTTGTATCTGGATGTTCATGTTTATGTTCCTTTGGTGGTTTGACAGTAAGCGAAAGGTCTGGGTAATCTACCCTTTGATGGAAAATCCCTGTGAGTATATTAGTAAAAACATTAGAAATCTTATGAAGCTCTCTTAAGGTTAGTTCTGATTCATCTAACTCTCCCTCAATAAATATATTATTAATTATTCTTTGCACTAATCCTTTGATACGCGCCGATGTAGGTTCTTGAAGAGCCCGTGATGCAGCTTCTACTTGATCAGCTAACATTATAATACCTGCCTCTTTTGTCTGAGGTTTTGGCCCATGATATCTGAAAAGCTTTTCATCAATTGGTTCTTTTCCTCTATCTTCTAAACTTTTTGCTTTATTATAAAAATATGTTATAAGGCTCGTGCCATGATGTTGCTGTATTATATCTGTTATTTTTTTCCCCAATTTATGTTCTTTAGCCAACTCAACACCCTCTTTTACATGTGAAATCAATATTAAAGCACTCATATTTGGAGAAAGCTTATCATGTGGATTCTCATTTCCTTTTTGATTTTCAATAAAATAATTAGGTTTCTTTAATTTGCCGATATCATGATAATATGCGCCAACCCTAACAAGTAATGGGTCTGTGCCTTCGATTTCTCTTGCTGCAGCTTCCCCAAGGGTTGCAACAACAATACTATGATGATATGTCCCTTGAGCATTCATTACAAGGCTCTTAAGTAAGGGATTTTCTAAATTTGCCAATTCCAATAATTTAATATCTGTAACATATCCAAAAACCATTTCAAATATAGGGGTAAG
>JAFDIG010000003.1 GCA_019308145.1 Deltaproteobacteria bacterium
TTAAACTTAATTAGCCCATTTTGTAACACGGGTTAATTAAATGGGGATATTATAAGAATGATCCACAGGATTAAAAAATTTATTTTCTACAGTTTGGACAAACCTCAAAGAAATCTTTCGGAATATTAGTTAACTTGCTAAAATATTCAAGCTGAAACCAGGGGGCAAACTTTTCACCACATATCTTACATCTTCTCATTCTAAGGGTGCGATTCCATCTTACAATAGTTCTTTCATCATTTTTTTCTTCCAGCTTTATACAATCAGTTGGGCATATATATACGCAGGCACCACAACCTATGCAAACCTCTGGTTCGATCTTAAAAGGAGGGCCAACTTCACGCTTATCACCTCTACCCATAAAAGTTATAGCACTTACCCCAACAATTTCACGGCAAACCCTTTCGCACAGTCCACAAAGAATACAATCTTCATTTTCGATTTTAAAACGAGTAGAGGTTACCCCATACTTTTCTGCCAACTTTTTTATAATAGGGACATTAGGACTTCTTGCTAAAAGTAACTCAACAACCATTTTGCGAGCACGTCTTATATTTTCTGAATCGGTTATTACTTCTATTCCTTCCATTACAGGATAGTTACATGAGGTTGTAAGTTTAGTACGATTCCCTTTTTTGACTTCCACCAAACACAAACGGCAGGCTCCATAAGGGGATAATGCCTCATGATAACAAAGGTGAGGGATATCAAAACCATTATCAAGTGCAACAGGCAAAAGCATTTCGCCTTCTTTTGCTTCAATCTTTTTGCCATCAATGGTTATAGTTACCATATCTTCTCCTTCATATAATGTTGACTGCATCAAATTTGCAGACTTCATGGCAGATACCACATTTTATACATTTTTCTTGATCTATGATATGAGGTTTCTTCTTCTCTCCTGAAATCGCTTCAACAGGACAATTTATCCTACATCGACCACATCCTGTGCATTTCTCTTGATCAATCTCATATCGTATCAATGCCTTGCATACCTTTGCAGGACATCTTTTTTCCTTTATATGAGCTTCATACTCATCCCTGAAATATCTTATAGTAGATAAAACAGGATTTGGTGCTGTTTGTCCCAAACCGCAAAGGGAGGCATTTGCAACTACCCATCCCAACTCCTCTAAAAGTTCAATATCACCCTCTTTGCCCCTACCCTCAGTGATATCTGTTAATATTTCATACATTCGTTTGATCCCTTCACGGCAGGTAGTACATTTTCCACAAGATTCATCCTTTAAAAAATTCAAGAAATAACGGGCAACATCCACCATACATGTAGATTCATCCATAACGATCATACCACCAGAGCCCATCATTGAACCTAATTCTGTGAGTCTATCAAAATCTACAGGTGTATCAAGATATTCTTCTGGAATACAACCTCCTGAAGGCCCACCAGTTTGAACTGCTTTGAATTTCTTTCCGTTAGGAACTCCCCCACCTATATCAAAAATAATCTCTCTTAATGTTATACCCATTGGCACTTCTACAAGACCAGTGTTGTTTACCTTGCCTACCAAAGAGAATATTTTTGTTCCTTTAGAATTTTCAGTGCCTATTTTACTATACCAGTCAGCACCTTTATTGATGATCAAAGGGACATTTGCCCATGTTTCTACATTATTGAGATTAGTTGGCTTATTATAAAGACCACTTACCACAGTATGTATATGTTTTGCCCTTGGTTCTCCCCATAAACCTTCAATTGACGCCATAAGAGCTGTTGATTCACCACAAACAAAAGCGCCACCTCCCCGAGTTACCTTTATATCAAAAGAAAAATCAGTACCAAGTATGTTTTCACCAAGCAAACCATATTCCCTTGCCTGTTTGATTGCAATGTTTACATTCTCTACAGCAAGAGGATATTCATTTCTTACATAGACATAACCCTCACTGCTCCCAATTGCATAAGCACCTATCATCATCCCTTCTAAAACTGAGTGAGGATTTCCTTCTAAAAGAGAACGATCCATATATGCACCTGGATCACCTTCATCTGCATTACATATTACATAATGAATATCACCTGGTGCATTCTTACAACTTTCCCACTTAACACCTGTAGGGAAACCACCCCCGCCTCTTCCCCTAAGATTAGCTTTTTTCACTTCTTCTATAATAGAATCAGGATCCATATCAAATAGAGCCTTTTCCAAAGCAGAATAACCACCGATTGCAATATAATCATCTATATTTGTGGGATCTATAACACTATTCATCCCGGAAATTATTTTTTGTTGACGATTGTAAAAAGGCACCTCATCTTCTTTTACAATCGGCTCTTTTGTTTCTGGATGAACGTACAAAAGCCTTTCAATTACATTATCATTTACTACAGATTCAGAAATTATCTCACTAACGTCCTTTTCGGAAACCTTCTGATAAAAGATTTTCTTTGGATATATAACAATTAGAGGACCTCTTTCACAAAAACCATGACAGCCTGTAATTTTCAGTTCAACTCTATCTTGTAAATTCTTAGCTTTTATCTCCTTACGAAAAGCATCAGCTATCTTATTAGCCCCATAAGCTTGGCAACCAGTATCACCACATAAAGCTATTATAATCTTATTAGGATCACGGCTATTAATTATCTTTTTCCTATATTCTTCCAAATCTTGTTTAGATAAAAACTTACTCATTGATTTCCCCGCCTTGTTTTATCTTTTTCAATAACTCGTCTACTTTAGAAACATTCATTTCCCCATTATATTCACCATCTACAACAACAATTGGTCCTAAAGCACATGCACCTAAACAGTTTACTGTCTCTAACGAAAACTCCAAGTCCTCAGTTGTCTCCCCTGGGGAAATACCTAACTCCCTCTCTATCTTCTCTAAAACCTTTGGAGCTCCTCGCACATGACAAGCTGTTCCTAAGCAAACTGAAATCATATGTTTCCCTTTAGGAACAAGAGAAAAAGCATTATAAAATGTAGCAATTCTATAGACATGAGAAAGTGGAACACTTAAAGAGGATGCAATATACTTTAGCACATCTCTTGGAAGATAATTTAACTCAGCTTGAACATCTTGCAAAATCCTTATAATCCCAGAAGGAGAACGGTCATATTTATCAAGTATCCTATCTATATTACTAAAATCCATCTCTTTCTCCTTAAAGCTATTCACAAAGGCCTGCTTTAGCCTTTAATTTTTCCCATTCCTTATTCACCCTATTTTGAATCTTTTCGATCATCTCAGGGGTAAGATGGCGGAATCTCCCTTGAGGTTTTAAATAATCTTCCACTGGCCGTAATTTCTCTGGAACAAAATTTATGTTATACTTCCCATTTTCTACCTCATAAAGAGGAAAAATTCCTGTTTCAACAGCAAGCCTACCAATCCTTATGGAGAGATCTGGGGGGATTCTCCAACCAGTTGGACAGACAGATAATATATGAATATAAGCAGGACCATCTGCCTCTGCTCCCTTTTTTACTTTCTTCATTAAATCAAAAGGATAACTTGGGCAGGCAGTGGCTACATATGGGATAGAGTGAGCAGCAGCTATTTCAGCCACATTCTTTTTCCATGTTGTTTGTCCCTTTATCACCTTACCAGCAGGAGAAGTTGTGGTAGCAGCTCCATATGGAGTAGAAGAAGAACGCTGAATACCAGTATTCATATATGCTTCATTATCATAACAGACAAAAAGCATATTATGTCCTCTCTCAAGTGCACCAGATAATGCCTGCAATCCTATATCACTTGTCCCTCCATCTCCTGCCATTGCTAAGGAATAAATCTTCTTTTTAGGAAGTTTACCCTTTCTCATCAAAACCTTTAACCCAGCCTCAACTCCTGACGCCACTGCTGCAGCATTTTCAAAAGCCACATGGATCCAGGGAACCTTCCAAGCAGTATAGGGAAGGTTTGAAGATACGATCTCCATACAGCCAGTAGCTGCTGATACTATAACATCTCTTCCTAATGCTTTTGCAACCAATCTAACAGCTAATGCTTCTGCACAGCCCTGGCATGCCCTATGTCCTGGGGTAAAATATTCCTTTGTAGTTATAAGCCTAGCCGCATATACATTTAAAGGCTCCATTATTCTCTCACTCCATATATTTCATATTCTTTTTCTTTTCCCTTCTTGACCTTTTCTTTTGCTATTTCAACCATCCTTTCATAATCTTTTGGAGTTACATCCCTTCCTGCTAAGCCACATATAAAACCAACAACAGCTGGCATATTTTCTTCGTGGTATAAAACTGATCTGATTTCGGTAGTAACTGGTCCAGCCATACCACCAAATGTAATAGCCCTATCAATAACTATAAGGATATCAGCATCTTTAATAGCGTCTAAAAACTCTTTTTCAGGAAAAGGTCTCCACAGCCTTATCCTTATTAGCCCAACATCTATCCCTTTTTCTTCCATCATGTCTATCGCGGTCATAACCGTTTCACCAAAGCTACCCATGGTGATAAATAATATCTTTTTACCTTCGCTTTTATATTTTTCTATTGGATTATAATATCTACCAATTGTATTACCTAATTCATCCCAAGCTTTTATAATATAAGGAAAAGATGATTTTATTGCCTCTTCCTGAGCTTTTTTGGTTTCAGTAAAGAGATCCGGGATGGCAAATGCTCCCATTGTTATAGGATGATCAGGATGAAGGCGCTGTACTGGATTATATGGAGGCAAAAACTTATCAACAACATCTTGATCAGGAAGCTCTATTGGTTCAATAACATGAGAAAGGATAAAGCCATCCATATTAATCATCACTGGCAACAAAACATTCGGGTTTTCTGCCACTTTAAAAGCAAAAAGCACATGATCAACAACCTCTTGACCATTTTCTGCAAAGAGCTGTATCCAACCTGTATCTCTTATAGACATAATATCAGAGTGGTCATTCCATATTGATAAAGGACTTGAAAGAGAACGGTTAGCAAGAATCATCACGATTGGAAGTCTCATTGCAGGAACAATAAAAAGGATCTCATTCATCAGTGCCATACCTTGAGAACTTGTACAAGTAAAGGTTCTTGCTCCAACAGCTGAACATCCACAACATACACTCATGGCTGAATGCTCTGACTCAACAGGAATAAATTCTGCATCAAGTTCTCCATTGTTTACCAGCTCTGATAGATGTTCTACAATATGAGTTTGGGGAGTAATTGGATAGGCTGCAATACATTCAGCTCTTGCTAATTTTACCGCTTCAGCAGCCCCAATAGATACCTCCATGCCTACCCGCTTTCCCATTTTTAACCTCCTACGAATTATTTCATCTTCTTTAAGATTATAAAATTATTCTTCCTCAACCATCTTAATAGCACCTGTAATACATTCACGAGCACATATACCACAGCCTTTGCAATAAAAAAGGTCTGCTTCAAAATAGTCATCTTCAACCTTGTGTATAGCTGCATCAGGACAGAATATGAAACAAACCCCACATTTCACACAACGGTTTTTATCCCAAACAGGTCGCATCGACCTCCAATCACCAGTACGATATTCCATAGCATTGCCTGGCTCAATTGAAGCAGCACCTATCGGTATCTCTTTCCAGCTTATTTCTTTTTCTGGCTTTGTCACAACCTTTCTCCTTGAATAATATATAACCTATTTAATTTTCATTACTAAAATAAGGTTTAAAAAATTTTTAACAAAAAATATCTTTAAATTATTTCATTATGATTATGATAAGAAAAGCTTCTAAGGGGAGCCATTTATAATAACAGTCTCTTTATAGGCTCGCTCAAACGCATGAATATTTCTATCAGCAACCTTGCCAAATCTCTCTTTTAATGCATCAATAACAGAAGAATTTTCTACAAGTTGAGATGCTTTCAAAAGCGCACCTAACATAGTGGTGTTTGTTATTGGCAGTTTAAGTTCTTCCATAGCAATTTTAGAGGCATTAACAACACCAATCTTTTCTTTTGTTTTTAAATGTTCACGAGCTTTCTCTATCTCATGCTTAAAGTTACTAACCAAAATACCACCTTTTTTTAATCCATAAGTAACATCTATTAGTTCAGGAAGAGAAGCATCAAGCACTAAAATAATATCTGGTTCATATATATTTGCTCTAATTTTTATAGGATGGTCATCAATACGACAGAAAGCAATAACAGGTGCCCCCCTTCTTTCTGGCCCAAAACTTGGAAAAGCCTGAGCATATTTCCCCTCATTTATTGCAGAAACTGCTAAAATCTCTGCAGAGGTAACCGCTCCCTGCCCACCTCTACCATGAAATCTTATCTCTATCATTTTTCACCACTTCTTTTTATTATTCTTAACTAAAAATTCTACTTTTTAATAATAATATACTTTACACTTAACCAAATCCATTTGCTTCATATACCATGAACAATAAAATGTCAAGGAAAAATTAAAAAAAAACATGGGAGTTATTTCATCATTAAAAACTTGACCATAAATATATCTTTATTTTAATATTTAAAAAATTAAGAATTTTCCAAACTAAGAAGAAATAAAATGGAAGAAAAAAATAAAACTTTTAGCAAAAATTTACACAACTGGAATATAACAGCAAAAGAGGCAATAAAAATTCAGGAGGATTTATCCAAAAAAGTTATCATAAAAAATGAATTTAGCAAGATAAAAAAGATTGCAGGTGCTGATGCTGCATATCTTTTAAAAGAAGAAAATAAGGTAATAGCAGCTGTTGTTCTTTTTTCCTTTCCTGAACTTGAAGTTATTGAATACTCCTTTGCAATAAAAAAGGTCTATTTCCCATACATACCTGGCTTATTAACATTTAGAGAAGGCCCTGCGCTTGTTTATGCTATAAAGCAATTAAATGAACAACCTGATCTTATAATGTTTGATGGTCAAGGAATTGCTCATCCAAGAGGGTTAGGTATTGCATCTCACTTAGGTGTTGCTTTAGATATGGTTACTATTGGTTGTGCTAAAAAAAGATTAACTGGCAGATGGGAAAATTTAGGGGAAGATAAAGGAGAATATGTTCCTCTTATAAAAAATGGAAAAAGGATTGGAGTTGTTCTTAGAAGCAGGAAAGGGGTAAAACCAATATTTGTCTCCCCTGGTCATAAGATTGATATAGAAACAAGTGTTGATTTTGTGTTAAAATGTTTATCACGATTTAGGTTGCCTGAACCAACAAGAAAAGCTCATCAACTTTGTGAAAAGATAAAAAAAGAAGGGTTAAATTTTGATAAAAAAGAGCTTTTTTATAACATCTCTTAATAACTTTCTTTTAAAAAAATATTTAACTTTTTTCTTGACCATGGAGATAAAAAGATATAGAAGGGATAACTTTATGGGAAATATAAATATGCAAAAAAAACGCCTTTTAAAAATGGAAAAAGATGCTATTATAGATTTGTTCCTTCTAAATATCAGGAATTTATGGAGGGTAGATGGGCTTTATTTTCTTGGAATAGAAAAACGATTTAGCACAGACGTAGCTATTGATATTGATAAAGAATGCTGGGAAATCATGGGAAAGATAGAGGCAAAACAGCTAAAAAAGTTTTTTGGTTTTAAAAAGCTTGATATAACATCTTTTGGGATAGCTCTTTCGCATACAAGCTGGTCTTTTGACCATCCATCTTTTGAGATTAAGGAAAATAAAAAAAGTCTAATCTACAGAATAAGGGATTGCCATACCCAAAAAAGCAGGCTAAAAAAAGGATTAAAAGAATTTCCCTGCAAGTTGGTGAGACTTTCTTATCTAAAAAGCTTTGCTAAAGAATTTTCTCCATCTATTGATCTGATATGTAGGGTCTGCCCACCTGACAAACATCCCGATGATCTATGGTGTGAATGGGAATTTAAAGATGAAACTTATTGAAGATATTATCGAATCATTAAAAGGAAAAGATGTAAAGATCAAAAATGTTTATGTAGGAGTTTTCTGGACAATAGTGGAATCTCTCCACGGAGGACTTGCATCCACATTAGTTGACAAAAGCCATGAACATCATCATATTGCTGATGCAGGTCATCTTACTGAAAAAAATGCAAATGAGCTGATAAAAAAGGCTTTGTCCTCATCACTTCTTGATTCTTCAATCGGACTTGCTACTATTAATTCACTTTTAGATGTTGATGAAAAATGGATAACTGAAATAAATGCAGCAGATATACTTTTTGAAAAAGCAAAAGATAAAAATTGTGCTATTATAGGACACTTTCCATTTATCAATAAGTTAGAAAAAGAAGCAAAGAATCTATGGACTATTGAAATGTATCCAAGGGAAAAGGATTTAACAGTAGAGGAAGGATGGGAAGTGCTCCCTTTGGCAGAAGTTGTTGGTATCACTGGGACAACTCTTATCAATAAAACATTGGATGGAATCATATCTTCCTGCCCAAATGCATTTAAGGTTATGATTGGTCCTACCACACCCCTTACTCCTATTCTTTTTGATTATGGATTGGATGTCATATCAGGTTCTATAGTTATCAGTACTGAAAAAATATTACCATACATTCAGGAAGGAGCATCTTTTAGGCAAATCCATCCTCATGGAGTAAAATTAGTAACCATGACAAAGGAGAAAATTTAAGCTATTCTTGACAAAAATTTCTTTATATTATAATAGATTAAAATCTTCTTTTAATTTAACAAAAAAATAAAAGAGGGAATAATGAATGATGAAATTATAGAAATATTGATGAAAGAAAATGAAGAATTCAGAAATATTAAAAATAAACATACTGAATATCACAAAATTTTAGATGAATATGAAAAAAAGCCTTATCTCACACCGCAGGAACAGATAGAGGTAAACAAGTTAAAAAAAATAAAATTAAAACTTAAGGATAAAATGGAAGAGATTATTTCAGAATATAAAAAGAAAAAAGGGGTTAAGTCTTGAGAATACCAGGTTCAAAAATTTTAATGGAATGTTTAAAAAGGGAAGGTGTTACCACAATATTTGGGTATCCTGGTGGAGCTGTATTAAATATATTTGATGAGATGCTAAATACAGACTTGCGCCATATTTTAGTGCGTCATGAACAAGCAGCTGTGCATGCAGCAGATGGTTACGCTCGGGCAAGTGGAAAAACAGGGGTAGTTATTGTTACCTCTGGCCCAGGTGCCACTAATACTGTAACAGGGATAACAACAGCTTATATGGATTCAATACCAATAGTAGTATTTACTGGTCAGGTTCCAACTCCATTAATAGGCAATGACGCATTCCAAGAGGCTGATATTGTTGGGATTACACGTTCTTGCACCAAACACAACTACCTTGTGCGTGATGTAAAGGATCTATCAAGGATTGTAAGAGAGGCTTTTTACCTTGCAAAAACTGGTAGACCTGGACCAGTACTTGTAGATCTTCCAAAGGATGTTATATCCACAGAAATAGAATTTAAATATCCTGAGGAGGATGTTTTTATAGAAGGTTACCGTCCTACTTTTGTTGGCAATGTTAAACAGATAAAAAAAGCTGTTCGCTTAATAATGAGATCTAAAAGAGGGGTAATATTTGCTGGCGGTGGAGTCATATTATCTAACGCTTCTGAAAAACTTAGAGAACTTGCTCAAAAGTTAAATATGCCAGTAACCATGTCACTTATGGGATTGGGATCCTTTCCTGGTGATCATCCTCTTTCTCTTGGTATGTTAGGAATGCATGGAACATACAGTGCCAATATGGCTGTAACCGAATCTGATCTGCTAATCGCTATTGGAGCGAGATTTGATGACAGGGTTACAGGAAAGATTGAAACATTTGCACCTAATGCAAAAATTATCCATATAGATATAGATCCAACTTCAATAAGTAAAAATGTGCATGTTGATGTTCCAATAGTTGGTGATTGTAAAATAATATTAGGGCAGATACTTGAAGCCTTGCAAGATGAAAATCTTGATGAATTAAAAATAAAGCTCAAGCCATGGCATAAAAAAATTGAACAATGGAAACAAGCACATAAGCTAACCTATAAAAAGAATGGTTCGTTAAAACCACAATTTGTTATAGAAAAAATCTACGAACTCACAAAAGGAGATGCAATAATAGCTACTGAGGTTGGGCAGAATCAGATGTGGACTGCTCAGTTCTATAAATTCAAAAAGCCAAGAACACTTTTAACATCAGGTGGATTAGGAACCATGGGTTATGGTTTCCCAGCTGCTATAGGGGCACAAGTTGCATTTCCTGATAAAATTGTTATTGATATAGCTGGAGATGGCTCTATTCAGATGAATATTCAGGAACTTGCTACAGTCAGCCAACATAGTCTTCCTGTAAAGATCTTTATCCTAAACAATCGATACCTTGGAATGGTAAGACAGTGGCAAGAGCTTTTTTATAACAGGAGATACGCAAGTGTTTCATTAGATTATCCAAGTCCTGATTTTGTCAAATTAGCAGAAGCATATCATATATTAGGCATGCAGATTACTGATCCAAAAGATGTTGAAGAAGCCATAATAAAAGCATTATCTACTAAAGAGGCTGTGCTTATTGATTTCCGTGTTGCTGAAGAAGAAGGTGTTTATCCAATGGTTCCAGCAGGAGCACCAATTAATGAAATGCTTCTTTTATAATTCTAATCCTTTAAAGGGTAAAAGTTATGCGTCATACTATCTCTGTTTTGGTTAAAAATGAATTTGGTGTATTAGCAAGAGTAGCTTCTCTTTTTTCTGCAAGAGGATTCAATATAGAAAGCCTTTCTGTTGCAGAAACCTTAAATCCCTCTTTTTCTATCATGACTATTGTTACAGAAGGAGATGAACAGATTTTAGAGCAGATAACAAAACAACTCAACAAACTTATAGATGTTATTAAGGTAGCTAATCTATCTACAGAAAATTTTATTGAGCGGGAAATGGCTTTAATAAAAGTTGGGGCTGAAAATGCTAATAGGGAAGAGCTTTTCCGTATTGTTGAAATCTTTAAAGCCAAAATTGTTGATGTAAGTCCAAAAACTATGACTATTGAAGTTTCAGGAAATGATAAGAAACTTGCTGACTTCTTTGAATTATTAAAATCTTTTAGAATAAGAGAAATTGTAAGAACCGGCAAGATTGCAATGCTAAGGGACAAAAAACGATTAAAGAAAGGAGAATAAAGTGAAAATATTTTATGACAAAGATGCTGATTTAAATATTCTTAAAGGGAAAACTATTGGTATAATTGGTTATGGAAGCCAAGGTCATGCTCAGGCACAAAATCTAAGAGATAGTGGGCTAAATGTTATAGTGGCAGAACTTGAAGGAACAGAAAATTATAAGTTAGCTAAAGAGCATGGGTTTTCCCCCTTAACCGCTTCAGAGCTTTCTTCAAAATCTGATATCATTCAGATACTCGCACCAGATGAACTTCAGGCAATGTTATATGAGAAAGATGTTTTACCACACCTAAAAGAGGGAAAGACCTTGGTTTTCTCCCATGGTTTTAATATCCACTTTGGCCAGATTGTACCTCCATCATATGTTGATGTTATCATGATCGCACCTAAAGCACCAGGGCATCTGGAAAGGAAAGTCTACACTGAAGGGGGAGGTGTTCCAGCTCTTTTAGCCATTTATCAGGATTTTACTGGTAATGCTGAAAAAACAGGATTAGCTTATGCAAAAGGAATTGGTGCAACAAGGGCAGGAGTGATAAAGACTACCTTTGCCGAGGAGACAGAGACAGATCTTTTTGGAGAGCAGGTTGTCCTTTGTGGTGGAGTTACAGAATTGATAAGAGCAGCATTTGATACTTTGGTTGAGGCAGGTTACCAGCCAGAAATAGCATATTTTGAGTGTTTGCATGAGTTAAAACTTATTGTAGATCTAATGTATGAAGGCGGAATATCCTACATGAGATATTCTATAAGTGATACCGCTGAATATGGTGACCTCACAAGAGGAAAAAGAATCATTACTGATGAGACAAGACGTGAGATGAAAAAGATATTAAAAGAGATTCAAAGTGGTGAATTTGCAAGGGAATGGATTTTGGAAAATCGGGCTAAAAGGCCTGTTTTTAATGCATTAAGAAAAAAGGATCAAAAACACCTTATAGAAGAGGTTGGCAAAAAATTGAGATCTATGATGAGCTGGATAGAAGCAAAGGAGATAAAGTGAATCCCACTACATATCCAATTGCAAAAGAGGGGTTTATTTTTATAATCCCTCTTTTAGCTCTCACACTCTTCTTCTTATTGATAGGGTATCTTATCTTAGGAATTGTTTTTCTTTTTCTTTCCCTTTTTTCTTTATTTTTTTTTCGTAATCCAAAACGAAATCCACCTAAAGATGAAAAAGCAATCGTTTCCCCTGCTGATGGGAAGGTTATTGAAATTTCCTCAATTTATGAGGAAAAATTCTTAAAAAAGGATGTTATTAAGATCTCCATCTTTATGAACCTATTTAATGTTCATATAAATAGAGCACCAATTACTGCTAAAGTAGAAAATATCAAATATACTCCAGGCAAATTTCTACCTGCTAATAGCCGTGATTCTTCAATAAAAAATGAAAAAAATACATTATTGATGGCAACACAAATTGGTTTCCAATTTTTATTAGTCCAAATAGCAGGAATAATAGCACGTCGTATAGTCTGTTATGCTAAAAAAGGTGAAAATCTTTTAAAAGGAGAAATAGTTGGAATGATAAGATTTGGTTCCCGTGTTGATCTATATATTCCAAAAGATATATGTGAAATATCAGTAAAAATAGGTGAAAAAGTTAAAGCTGGGGAAACAATCTTGGGGTATTTAAATGAAGTTTAAAAAAAGAGTTAAAAAAAATAAAAAAAGGAAAAATATCTATATACTTCCTAATATTCTTACTACTGGTAATCTTTTCTTCGGATTTTTTTCACTAATAAGTACTATAAACGGGAAATTCTCAACTGCAGCTATAGCAATTTTTATTGCTGCCATGTTTGACCAATTAGATGGTAGGGTAGCTCGTTTAACAAAAAGCACAAGCTGTTTTGGTGGTGAATATGATTCGCTTGCTGATCTTGTATCCTTTGGTATTGCACCAGGCATTTTGATCTTTTTGTGGGCTCTAAAACCTTATGGCAGATTAGGATGGCTTGCTGCTTTTCTTTTTGTAGCATGTGGGGCTTTAAGATTGGCCAGATTTAATGTCCAAGCTACTAATGAACAATCAAAATATTTTAAAGGTCTTCCTATACCTGTTGCTGCTTCTATGATCGCTTCAACCGTTTTACTTTTCAATAGATTCAAAGATGTTATACCTCCAAAGCAAGTACCAGTACTTATCCTTACCTATATATTAGCTTTCCTTATGGTAAGCAGGATTAAATATGATAGCTTTAAGGATTGGGATACAGTAAAACAAAAGCCTTTTGAGGTTATGGTGCTTGTAATTCTTTTTATAGTTCTCTTGGTCGCAGAGCCAGCTTTAATGCTTTTTCTTTTTACTCTTATCTACATCTTGTTAGGTCCTGTCCATTCTTTTTTAGAATGGCAAAAGATAAAAAAGGTAGAAAAACCTGAAAAGGAATCAGAAGAGGTTAACTATTAGAAAAATTTATTTAGTCCATATTGAAAGATGAACTGATTACATTCAAGGTAGTTTTATCCTTCTGAAATAAAAAATTATAAAAAATAGCAGTTTTTTCCATTTTTAAGCTAACTTTTTATTTAAAGAAACAATATTTTCTTCATAATGGGTAAACTATTAAAGATAATCCTTTTTTATTATTTTCTCTTTTTATCTATTCCTCTTGAATATAACTCTATATATTTAGAAGCAGACTTTTCCCAAGAAAAATCTACTTCCATAGCCTTCATCATCAAGTTTTGCCATTCTTCTTTGTTTTTAAATAAAACTATTGCCTCTTTGAGTTTAGAAAGAAAAGCCTTTGCATTATATTCTTTAAACTTAAACCCAGTTCCTTTACCTTTTTGAGGGATATAATTCTCTACTGTATCCTCTAAACCTCCTACTGCCCTTACAACAGGAATAGTACCATATCTCATTGCATATATCTGAGCAAGGCCACATGGTTCATATAAAGAAGGCATGACTAAGATATCACTTCCTGCCTCTATTTTGTGAGCAAGGGTAGGATCATAAGAAAATCTTAAGCCAATTCTCCCGGGATATCTTTTTGCTATCATCTTTAAATCTCTTTGATATCCCTTTTCTCCTTTTCCAAGAAAAACAAAATTAGCCCCCATCTTTATCAATCCTGGCAATGCTTTTAAAAGGATATCTATTCCTTTCTGAGATGCTAATCTTGATATCATACCAACAAGAGGTTGATTAATCATTTCCTTATTTAGCTCCATCTCATTTATAAGATCCTTTTTACATATCTCCTTACCTCTTAAATCCTTTGAACTATAATTTGATGCAAGAAAAGGATCATTTTTAGGGTCCCAATTACTGTAATCTACTCCGTTTAATATACCACACAACTCGCTTGCCCTTGACTTTATTAACTCTTCTAATCCAAATCCATACTCTTTTGTTTGGATCTCTTTAGCATAGGTTGGACTTACAGTACTAACAATATCAGAGAAAAGAATTCCTCCTTTCATAAAATTTATTTTACCCCAAAACTCAAGCCCATTTTGAGAAAAAATATCTTCAGGTAAATCAGTAAAAATAAATTTATCCTTTTTAAATATTCCTTGGTAAGCAATATTATGTATGGTAAAAATAGAAACAGTGTTTGAAAAATAATTAATATTATAAATAGAAGGTTCTTTATGATATACAGGAATTAGCCCGGTTTGCCAATCATGGCAGTGAAGTACATCAGGAATAAATGAAATTATTTGACAAAGTTTAAATATCACCTTGCTTAAAAATATGAATCTTTCAGCATTATCATGATAATCACCTCTTCTATCACCATAAATGCCACTACGATCAAAAAATCTATCTCTTTTTATAAAATATATAGGAATATTTTCATCTGTTTTAAATAATATTATATCACCTTTAAGAGTAGATGGTCCCATTGGTATTTTTATCTGTTTTGCTATGGTGTTGAAATTTAAATGCATTTTCTTTATCGAACGATAAAAAGGAAGAGCAACACGGATATCCAGATCAAATTTTTTTAAAGCTTTTGATAAACCAGCAATAGCCTCAGCTAAACCGCCAGTTTGAGCAAAAGGGGTCATTTCTGAAGAGATCAAAAGCAGCTTAATCTTTTTATTCATTACTATTAATGGTTACCCTTCTATTAATAATATTCTTAAATCCATTACATTTGTATTTGTTGGGCCAGTAATAAGCAGATCATCTAATTTTTGAAAAAAATGGTAAGAATCATTATTATTCAAATATTTATCCGCATCAAGCCCTATCTTTTTTGCGCGTAAAACTGTTTCTCCATCTCCAACAGCGCCAGCTGCATCTGTTGGGCCATCAGTACCATCAGTACCACCGCTTAAAATCATTACTTTATCAATCCCTTCTATATCAATACAGCATGCTAAAACAAACTCCTGATTTCTTCCACCCTTTCCTTTTCCCTTTATTGTAACCGTAGTTTCTCCGCCAGAGAGGATACAGGCAGGTGGACTTATGGGATTGCCAGATCTTTTAACCTCCTTTATGATTGCTCCATGAACCTTTGCCACCTCTTTTGTTTCTCCCTCTATCATGCTTGATATGATCAAGGTATTATAACCTAATTCCCTTGCTTTTTTATCAGCAGCTAAAACAGCTTTCATATTATTTCCTATTATAATATTTTCTGACTTTTCAAATATAGGATCTCCATCTTTTGGTGTTTCCTCTATCTCTCCTTTTAGTCCTTTTTCAATCCTTTTTAAAACCGTATATGGTATCTTTTTTTCTATATCATACTTTTTTATAATCTCCATGCAATCCTTAAAGGTTGAAGTATCAGGCACAGTAGGTCCAGATGCGATTATATCAAGAGGGTCTCCTACAACATCAGAAAGAATAAGGGATATAACATTGGCAGGATATGCTAATCGCATGAGTCCCCCACCTTTTATCTTTGATAGATGTTTTCTTATAGAGTTTATCTCATCAATAGTAGCACCACATTCAAGAAGCACTTTTGTGGTAGCCTGTTTCTCCTCAAGGGTTATACCATCAGCTGGCATTGGTAAGAGTGCAGAGCCGCCACCAGATATTACTACAAAAACAAGATCATTTTCTTTAAGATCGCTTAAAAGTTTAACAATTTCCGTTGTTCCTTTTATACCTTCCTCGTCAGGAATAGGATGTCCTGCTTCATGGATCTTTACCTTCTTTACTTCATGTAGATGCCCATATTTTACATTAACCCAACCACCATCTACCCTATCTTCGAGAATATCCTCTAACGCCCTTGCCATAGGAGAGCCTGCTTTGCCACCACCAATAATGATGATCTTTTGAAATGTATTAAGATCATAGTTCTTATTTGGTGTAATTAAGATATCCCCTTCTTTTTTTATGCTATTTTTAACTGCTAAAATAGGTTCTACTGCTTTTACCCCTTCATTAAATATATCTATTATTTCTTTTCTTAATATTTCTCTATCCTTTCCCCTCATATTCTCCTCCTGCGTATAATGTTTTTTAATCAAACCTATTAAAATATATAAAATATAAAGATAAAAATAAAGGATTTTATTTGTTAAAAATTTTTTCTAATATTTCGTATTTCATTTTTCAGTACGAAATAATTACCCTTTTTTTCTTATATACTAATTGTTAAAATATTTTTTATTGTTTTTTAATATATTCCCTGTTATTATTTTTTAAAATTTTAAGAACAGATTTTTTTATCCTAATTCTATAGATCGAACAAATAATCACCTTTACAAAAATATGATAGAAAAACTATTAAAAAGGAAAACCAACAATATATTTATTCAGTTGTTTCGTTATACCTTTGTTGGTGGCTTTGCATTTATTGTAGATTTTGGATCTTTATTTGTTTTAACAGAATTTATTCATATATATTATCTTATATCTGCTGCAATTGCATTTATATTAGGTTTAGGAACAAATTATATATTAAGTATCATATGGGTCTTTGATAAAAGAATCTTTAAAAATAAATATATTGAATTTATGATATTTGGTATAATAGGCATTGTTGGTCTTGGACTAAACGAACTCTTCATATGGTTTTTTACTGAAGAAATGCATTTCTACTATTTGATCTCAAAGATTATCTCTACCTTTTTTGTTTATCTTTGGAATTTTTTTGCAAGAAAATTTATCCTGTTTCGTTAAGGAGTATTTATGGCAGAGGAAAAGGCTATCATCATTGGAGCAGGACCTGCTGGTTTGACTGCTGCCTATGAACTGCTTAATAGAACAGAGATTAAACCTATTATATTTGAGATGAGTTCTGATATTGGTGGTATCTCAAAGACAGTTAATTATAAAGGCAATAGAATTGATCTTGGTGGGCATAGGTTTTTTTCAAAATCTGATAGGGTCATGCGTTGGTGGATAAACATAATGCCGTTGCAAGGTGCCCCTTCAAAAGATGATCTCATCTTAAAAAGAGAGATCCCCCTTTCAAAAGAGCTAAATGCCCCTGATCCCGAAAAAAATGACAATGTAATGTTAGTTCGTTCACGTTTATCACGTATACTTTTCTTACGAAAATTCTTTAATTACCCAATCTCACTTGATCTTAATACCTTCTTAAATCTTGGATTTATAAGAATCATTAAAATAGCATTAAGTTACATTAAGGTACAACTTTTCCCAATAAAAGAAGAAAAATCCCTCGAGGATTTCTTTATCAACAGGTTTGGAAAAGAGCTTTATCTTACTTTTTTTAAAGATTATACAAAAAAGGTTTGGGGAGTAGATTGCACTCAGATAAAACCAGAATGGGGAGCACAAAGGGTAAAAGGTTTATCTATCACAAAGGCAATAATACATGCTTTAAAGAATCTTATGTCAAAGGATTCTTCTATTTACCAAAAAAGGATGGAGACCAGTTTGATTGAGCAATTCATGTATCCAAAATACGGTCCAGGCCACATGTGGGAAAAGGTTGCAAAAATTATAGAAGAAAAAGGAGGACTAATATTTACCAATCACACGGTTATTAGCTTAAAAACCAAAGATAACAAAATTATTGAAGTAATGGTAAAAGATGAAATCAAAAGAAAGATAAAAACTCTAAAAGCTGATTATTTTTTCTCTTCCATGCCAGTAAAAGATTTGATCCTTGCAATGGGAAATATTGTCCCTAAGGAAGTATTAAAAATTGCAGAGGGATTGGTTTATCGAGATTTTATAACCGTTGGTCTTCTTTTAAAAAGACTCAAGGTAAAAAACACAACAAAGAGAAAAACTATTAATAATATTATACCTGATAACTGGATATATGTCCAAGAAAGGGATGTAAAACTTGGCAGGATACAGGTCTTTAATAATTGGAGTCCTTATGTGGTAAAAGATCCAAACAAAATCTGGATAGGATTAGAATATTTCTGTAATGAAGGTGATGAGTTATGGTCTAAAACAGATGATGAACTTGCTAAATTTGCTATAGATGAACTGATAAAAATTGATTTCATTGATAAAGATGATGTTCTTGATCATACTGTAATCAGAATGAAAAAAACATATCCTGCCTACTTTGGCTCATATGACAAATTTCATATAATTAGAAATTTTACTGATAAATTTGAAAATTTATTTCTGATTGGGAGAAATGGCATGCATAGATATAACAATCAGGATCACTCAATGCTTACTGCAATGACAGCGGTAGACAATATTATCAATAATATCAAAACAAAAGATAACATATGGGCTGTAAATGCTGAAGAGGAATATCATGAAGAAAAGGTGGTTACAGCACATAAAAAATCATAGAAATTTCTTGCATAAAGAAACCTTTTTTGATTTTTTTCACTCTAAAACCTTAGAAATTTCCTCTGCTAAAAATTTTATTTTTTATTTCTCTATACTTATTTGTTTGATTATTTTTATCTTCTTTTTTGATATTATATTTTTAGGAAGAACACTCTCATCAACCTCATATGGAAATACTACTCTCTCAAAAGGACCGTTTTTATGTCCACACGAAAATATTAACAAAACACATCTTGTTGATACAACTGCCCCAAACGTAATCGAGATACCAGCAACATATATAAATGAAAAATCTTTAAAAAAAGGAATTTTCCCTTTATGGAATCCTTATAATGCGTGCGGAGAACCATGGGCATTTAACACTCAAACATCTCTTTTTTCTCCTTTAAATCTTTTTATTAACCTTTTTCCATCCCTTTTAAGACTTGATATATTCTGGATAATAAGGGTTTTTATAGCAGCGCTCTGCATGGGGCTATACTTAAACCTTTTGGGATTAAGAAACATCTCAGCCTTTGTTGGTGGAATTATTTATGCCTTTTCTGGCCATATTATATACTGCATCTCTCAATTCCATCTGAACCATACAATCCTAACCCCTCTTCTTCTTTACTTTACAGAAAGAGTTATAAGAAAAGATAGCAGAAAGGATTACCTTCTACTTATAATTGTTTCTGTTATATATTTTTTAGGAGGTAATCCACAACCTATCATACTTGATATGGGTATGATCCTTTTTTATATTATCTTTCGTTTACTCTTTTTCCCAGGATTTAGAAAAAAAAGAAAATTTTTTATTATTATCACTTGCTATATCTTTGGATTTCTTATCTGTATGCCCGTTTATCTTCCTTTTGTTGAAATTTTTAAGATTTCAACAAATTTTCACCCACCAGCTTTTACTGACTCCTATCACCTATCTGAGCTCTTACATATCTTTGCTCCATTTAAAGCAGGGGAACCACCACTTAGCGAAGGAAAAGGCCTTTATTATGTTGGTACTATCTCCCTTATTCTTGCATTTTTTGGTTTAATTATATCAGGTTCTACTAAAAGAAAGTTTTCTTTCTTTTTTGCCTTTTTATTATTTGGTTTCTTTACAATCACATTTAAAGTTTTTTTGCCAAGCAAAGTCTTAATGAAATACCCTATTCCAATTTTATCACAAATTGCATACTTGAAATACAATCACCTTGTATATATATCTTTAAGCATTATGGCAGCTTTTGGGCTAAACAGATTAATAGAGCGAAAAAACTTTTCTTTAGGAATTTGTTTTATTTCTCTTTTGGTATTAGCTATTTTTGTGCTTCTAAAACTCCTTCCATCTCCAAACACTCCTGAACCATGGTTTGGTTGGCGTTTTGTATGGGTAGGCATCCTTTCTTCTCTGATTTTAATTCTAAAAAGACGACCTGCCTTATTATTCACCTCTATATTTTTAATGGTTGTAGCTGAATTATTTATTTATTCACCCTCCTACCATCCAAAAAGGTGTGAACCATACAAACCTCCACCTTTTATAAAATTTTTAAAAGAAAAAGAGAAAGAAAATGGTCCTTTTCGTGTTTTCGGATTTGGCGGATTACTTACTCCTTATTCAAACGCTGTTTTCTCCATTTGTGATATAAGAACAGTTTCTCCATTTATATTAAACAGGTATTATAAATTCTGGAAAAGATTCATTCCTTACCATCCAGTTCCTTCTCCATTTTTTTTAAACAGCGATTCTCTCTCTACTATACTTACTAAATATATTGATCTTTTAGGATGCAAGTATATCGTTACGGAAAAAGATATTTATAATCTATATTTTAAAGAATACCTTAAAGGTAGTCCTTTTAAAAAAGAATCATTTGATCTCTTTATGAACTCATTAATTACAGGATATACCCCCTCCAATGTTAAAAAGATAACAAAAGAATCTATTTTAGTTTCTTTACCCTTTCATGTTGAAGGAAGACTCAAAATTTCTCGACGAATCAGATTAAATATCTATATATCAGGCATAAACGAACCATCAAATATCTCTCTCTTTTTAGCTGGGAAAAAGATAAACACAAAAAAGGAAAAAGAAGGTATTTCCTTATATGTTATTTTAGAACCAAACATATTAGGCAAAAATATATCCTTTTCCCTAAAGATTGAAGGGAAAAAGGGCCAAAAATGCTGGATCTACCCTAAGCTTATCTCTTTTTTAAAACCAATTTCTGATTATAAGAAGATCTTTTTTGATAAACAGTGCAATGTTTATATTTATGAAAATAAAAGTAGTTTACCTTTAGCATTTGTTGTAAGAGATGTAATATGGACAAAAAATGATGAACAAGCTTTTGATAAGCTTGTTTATGTAAAGAATTTTCAAAAGAGAGTCTTTATAGAAGGCAAAGAGGAATTTTCTTTAAATTTAAAAGGAATACCAAAGGATGAAAAAGCAAAAGATAGAATAAGATTTATTAAAAGAGAACCTAATATCATAAAAATAAGAGCAAAGATAGGAGAAAGATCTCTTTTTGTTTTAACTGATACCTTCTATCCTGGATGGAAAGCCTATCTTAATGGCAAAAGAGTAAAGATATACCATGTTGATGGGCTTTTTAAGGGGATATATATTCCTGAAAAAGGGAATTACATAATAGAATTTAGATATCTTCCCACAATTTTTATTAAAGGGATACTTATTTCTATTTTTTCATTTGTTGCTGCTTTTCTTTTCTGCTTTTATCAAAAGGGCTAAAAATGAGTAAAGAGGAAAAAAGCTTATAATGGCAATTCATAAATTATCCTGCCTCAGATACAAGATTGATATGGCTGGGATATCTCTTTATGAAAATCAGAAAATCTTACTTACAATTTTTTTGATAAATTTAATCATTTTAATAGATTGCTTATCAAAAAATTACTTTCTCTTTTTAAAATCTTGACAATACCTAATAATATGTTAAACTTTTGGAAAATATTAGCTAAAAAATTATTTATTTTATTAAATTTAATTCATCTAAAATATAAAATTTTTCACTAAAAAAATTTTATTTTTTTATATTTTTATAAAACTTAAAAAGATTTTAAAGTTCTGCTTTTGAAAAATAATAGCTTAAAGATGACAAAAGAAGAAAGACTCCGCTCTTTTTTAGCTATTGACATAAATCCTGAGATAAAGGGAAAAATAGCTAAGGCCATTGAAAAGTTTCACTTTGACGACCTTGGTGTTAGATGGGTAAAAAGCGAAAATCTTCATCTTACTATAAAATTTTTTGGCTCTATCACTAATAATATGGTTGATAAAGGTATTTTAAGATTAACTGAGCTCCTTAAAGGTTTTGCTCCTTTTAATTTTAAGCTTTCTGGAGTTGGAGCTTTCCCAACTATTACAAATCCTAAAGTGATATGGTTGGGAGTTTCAGATGGCAATGAAAATATAACCGTTTTATGGGAAATGGTGGAAAATAGCTTATCCGCTTTAGGATTTAAGAAAGAAAACAGAAACTTTTCACCTCATCTAACAATAGGAAGAATGAAATCAGCAAAAAGAAAAAAAGAATTGATTGAAAAATTAATAAAAATAAAAGATATAGAATTTGGAGAAGTTTCAGCTAAATATCTAAGTTTTTATAAAAGTGATTTGAGACCAACAGGCCCAATATATACCTGTTTGGCTCAAATACCTTTTGGAGGTAAAAAATGAGCCAAGAAGATGAAAGAGCAAAAGCTGTGGACCTTGCTGTTGAACAGATAGAGAGACAGTTTGGCAAAGGCTCTATAATGAAATTAGGCAAAGGAGTTTTTCCTTTAGAAATCCCTACAATATCAACTGGTTCAATAGGATTAGATCTTGCTTTGGGCGTTGGTGGTCTTCCGAGAGGAAGGGTAATAGAGATATTTGGGCCTGAATCATCAGGCAAAACCACTTTAGC
>JAFDIG010000171.1 GCA_019308145.1 Deltaproteobacteria bacterium
TTTGTTATCGCCGCGGTTAATGTCGTCTTGCCGTGATCTACATGCCCTATCGTCCCTATGTTTACATGCGGCTTCTTCCTTACAAATTTCTCCTTCGCCATCTTACCCTCCTGTTATTTACAAAATCTTATAATATTTTTAAAATATCTTCTCATTTGATTAATATTGAAAACTTCCAATTGCTTCATTATTTTAACCTTTTTGAGCTGCTTCTTTAATTATTTTTTCGGCAATAAGCATAGGCACTGGAGCAAACCTTTTAAATTGCATACTAAATGTTGATCTCCCTTGACTTTTTGATCTCAAAGCTGTTGCATAACCAAACATCTCAGAAAGAGGTACCTCTGCTAATATTCTATGAGTACCTGGCCTAGTCTCTAAAGCCTTAATTTTTCCACGTCTTGAATTAAAACCCCCCATTATATCTCCAACAAACTCTTCAGGAGAGATCACCTCACACTCCATAATAGGTTCTAAAAATATAGGGGCTGCTCTTTTCATTGCTTCTTTAAAACCAATTGATGCTGCCATTTTAAAAGCCAAATCAGAGGAATCGACCTCATGATAAGAACCATCAATAAGAGTAACCTTTACTCCTACTACAGGAAATCCAGCTAACGGACCTTTATTCATAGCCTCTTTTATCCCTTTTTCAACTGCAGGAATAAATTCTTTAGGAATAACCCCTCCTACTATTTTATTTTCAAATATAAACTCATCAAATTCATCCATGGGCTCTAACCGTAACTTAACATGTCCATACTGGCCGCGTCCCCCTGATTGGCGAATATATTTACCTTCTGATTCCATCATCTTTGTAATAGTCTCTTTATAAGCAACTTGAGGTGCACCAACATCAACATCGACTTTAAACTCCCTTAAAAGACGATCTACTATCACCTCAAGATGAAGTTCCCCCATTCCTGATATAATTGTCTCATCTGTATCCGAATGAGTTTCAACTTTAAAAGAAGGATCCTCTAACGAAATCTTTGAAAGTGATAAAGAAAGTCTTTCATATTCATTTTTATTTTTTGCTTTCACTGCAACAGAAATAACAGGCTTAGGGACTTCCATTGTCTCAAGTATAATTGGGAAATCAGGATCACAAAGTGTATCAGCAGTTTTACAATTTTTTAAACCAACAGCTGCCACAATATCTCCTGCATATACCTCTTTAATCTCCTCTCTTTTATTTGCATGCATCTTTAAAAGCCTGCCAATTCTTTCTTTCTTTTTTCTATTAGAATTATATACTGTTGAACCAGATTTCAAAGAACCTGAATAAACCCGCAAAAAAGTTAACTGCCCAACAAAAGGGTCTGTCATTATTTTAAAAGCTAAAGCAGAAAAAGGTTCATCATCCGATGCTAGCCGCTTAATTTTTAAACCATCTTCATCATAACCCTCAACAGGGGGAATATCTAAAGGAGAAGGAAGATAATCTACTACACCATCCAAAAGAGGTTGAATCCCCTTATTCTTGAAAGCTGAACCACAAAACACGGGAACAATCTTAAGGGATAAAGTAGCTTTTCTAATAACCTTTTTAATCTCATCACTTAAGATCTCTTCCCCTTCAAGATATTTCTCCATAAAAGAATCATCCAAATCTGAAAGTTTTTCAAAGAGCTTTTCTTTTTGTTTCTTTACAACATCAACTAACTCTGAAGGTATTTCTGTTTCATAAAATTTAGCACCTAAAGTTGAATCATCATAAATCAAAGCCTTATCATTTATAAGATCTACAACGCCTTTAAAATCCTCCTCTTTTCCAATAGGCCATTGAAGAAGTATTGGATTAGCTTTAAGCTTTTTCCCCATCATAAAGATCACATTCTCTAAGTCAGCTCCTACTCTATCCATTTTGTTTATAAAAGCTATGCGAGGAATCCGATATTTATCGGCTTGTCTCCAAACAGTTTCAGATTGAGGTTCAACCCCTCCAACAGCACAAAAGATCGCAACCACTCCATCCAAGACCCTAAGAGATCGCTCCACCTCAATTGTAAAATCAACATGACCTGGGGTATCAATAATGTTGATCCTATGTTCTCGCCAGAAGCAAGTGGTTGCTGCTGACGTGATAGTGATACCTCTTTCTTGTTCTGCCTCCATCCAGTCCATAACAGCTTCCCCATTATGGACCTCTCCAATCTTATGAGAAACCCCTGTATAAAAGAGTATCCTCTCTGTAGTTGTAGTCTTACCAGCGTCAATATGTGCGGTAATCCCAATATTTCTGATCCTCTCAAGGGGTATAATTCTTGCCAATCTTTAAAACCTCGCTTTTTATAAAACAGAAATAATCTTAGAGATCTCTTTTTTGCTCCTAAATAAAATTTTTCCATTTTATCTTTTTTATATAATATAAAAAGTATTACCAACGATAATGAGCAAAAGCTTTATTAGCTTCTGCCATTCTATGAGTATCTTCCTTCTTTTTAATCGATGCTCCCCGATTATTAGCTGCGTCTAAGAGTTCACCAGCAAGCTTTTCTTCCATGCTTTTTTCGGATCGTGCTTTTGCATAAGAAACAATCCATCTTATAGCTAAAGCAACTCTACGCTCAGGCCGAATCTCTACAGGCACTTGATATGTAGAACCACCAACACGTCTACTTTTCACTTCCAAAACAGGTTTAACATTTTCAACAGCTTGCTTAAAAACCTCTAACGGATCCCTATTTGTCTTTGCTTGAATAATATCAAAGGATTTGTAAAGAATTCGCTGAGCAAGGGATTTTTTCCCTTTTCTCATAATTCCATTTATAAAACGTGCAACTAATGTATCATTATATTTTGGATCAGGTATAATTTTTCTTTTAGGAACTTCTCTTCTTCTTGGCATAAACTTCTCTCTCTTTAAAAAATAAAGTGTTATTTTAAGAATATTCTATCTACAAAGAGTAAGAAGCATAAAAAACTTCACTCTATGAATGTTTAGGGGAACTTTTATATAAAAGTTCCCCTAAAGAAATCTCCTTTTATATTGATTTTTATCTATTTGGGTTTTTTTGTGCCGTATTTACTTCGGCTTTTTTTACGGTCGGATACCCCTACTGAATCCAATGTTCCACGAATCACATGATATCTAACCCCAGGGAGATCTTTTACCCTGCCTCCCCTAATAAGCACTGACGAATGTTCCTGAAGATTATGTCCCTCACCAGGAATATAACATGTTACCTCCATTCCATTAGTTAATCTTACTCTTGCTACCTTCCTCAAGGCAGAATTTGGTTTTTTAGGAGTAGAAGTATAAACTCTCACACAAACCCCTCTCTTTTGAGGACATCTCATAAGAGCGGGTGCGGAAGTCTTCTTTTTTATCTTTTCCCTTCCTTTCCTTACCAATTGATTTATTGTTGGCATTACTCCTTTATTCCTCTCCTAACACTTTAAAGATAAAATGATTTTTTCTGTTTTCTTAACAAACTTCAAATTCATAGCAATTTTATAAATTATTGTCAAGTCTTTTCTTTCCATTTTTTTTAGAAAATGTAAAAGACGGAAAAAAATCAGAAAATTCTTCCCTATCTATATTATTAAACCTATTAATAGCAGAATAATCCCTCATAAAATGATAAGAATTCAAGATTTTTATAAGATCGGGCTTGCCTATCTTTTTCAACATTTCATAAGTTGCAGAATGAACAAAAAATTCTTCTTTATCCCTTTCTTTTTTTGTAGTATTAAATTTTTCAGGGTGTTTAAAAAATCTAACTACATGAGTAAGTTCATGAGTAATAATATAAGTGAGAAGAGCCCATAGTGATATATCTTTATCCCTTTTAACTGCATCAATAATAACAGGATCATTAAGACAAATAAAATATGTGATTTTTTCTTCTCCTTCTTTTTGTTGCTCATGAAAAATCGCAACCCCTTTAAGTATGAAAGCAAAATTTTTATCTTTTTTAATATATTTTTTTGGTATATGGATTAAGGTTTTTACATCATAAGGATAATCTTTCCAATCCTTGATGGAAAAAAAATCTCCAACAACCTCTTCAGCCACTTCTATGGCCTCATCTACCAAAAATATTTCCCGACGGTTAAAATATCTATCCATTTTGTCTATTTTCAATCAATCCATCCCACAAAACGAGGTAATTAAGCTTTGTAGATATCGGTTAGCCAAAAAAATTCTTATTTATTATAATTTTAATTATCATTATTGTTTACTATTACAAGTTTCCACACCTTTTGCAAACTATATTTTAGTTTTAATTGGTTCACATTTAACTTTTATTTTGTAAACTAATTAATTGCTACTAAAAAAGTATGAAATTTATCAAAATCTTTTAAGAAAAAAGCACAATACTTAAATTAAGGCTGAGGATATAAGAGGAAAACTGTTAATTATAATTTCATTATTTTTATTATATTGCTAATTCTAACAAGAAATTGCAAGCTCATTCCATCAATTTTTTATTTTAACCAATTTAAGGGAAATGTCAATCTATACAAATTAAAAAATTTTGCTAAAAACCTCTTTTAATTAGTTCGTAAAAGAAAATGAAACACGAACTACTCAATTCTTTCTTTTATCAATTTTACCCAGTGATTAGCAATATTTAATGTTCTTCCCCGTCTAATAAATGATCTGATTTGGAGATGTATATCTCTTAAAACATCCCCTTGGTCTAAATACTCTATAATAATAAAATAGCTAACTGTACTATAAGACTTTCTTTTATCTATTCTAATATCCTTTATTCTTTTTAAAGGTATATCAAATCTTTTCTTTTTCTCTTTATTATAAGGCTTTATCTCAAGAGTAATTTTATCATCTTCAAGTTTTAGGATAGATTTTTGATCTTTACAAACAATTGGAAAAGACCCCCCTGAAAGAAAAACACGGCTTTTGAAAATAGACATATTTTTTCCCTCTATTTGAGTTATCTTAATTTTAGCAGAAGTTTAGGTATAAAACAACTATTTTAGCAATAAAGAAATCTCTCAAACAAAAAAATCTTGGGTAATGTAAAATATTTTGTGTCAAAAAAAGCTTTAATAAAAAAAGAAAGGGGTGTACACCTAAAGAAAAAAGATAAAGAGGTACACCCCATGAAACAAAATTTTTATAACATTAGTATAGACCAAGCGATGAAAGAAGTAAAGGAAAATAAATGGGAAGGAGATTACAGGTTTTATGCGAATAAAG
>JAFDIG010000172.1 GCA_019308145.1 Deltaproteobacteria bacterium
TTCAAGGTGAACTTGATGGCATATACCATTTCCAGGTCGTGAAAAGTAAACTCCATATTTAGCAGCAGAAGTTTGAAGAAAGCGATGGTCATCAGCATTTCTAAAAGTTGTTTGCAAAAGGTTATGATCCACATAACTTACAGATAATTCAGTCTTTACCCTCTTTAAACCCAAAGCTTCAAATTCCAGATATACCATAGTCCCTGTTGCATCTTGCGTCAGTGTTTGATCTATTTTGATTGCAACTGGCTCACCCACACGCATACTTCCTTTAACCATATGAGTTTTGATGATCTTTTTAAACAGATTTAATCCCTTCATTTTGCACCTCTTTTAAATCTCACTCCATAGGCTTTTATATAAGGCCATATAAGTATTATTATTGTTATAAAAATCAATGAAAGGGTTAAAGGATGAAACATAGCCTTCTGCCAGCTAAAATGAGTTATTATTAGTCCTCTTCTTAGATTATTTTCTATCAATTTGCCTAAAACCAATCCTAAGACAAGCGCTGCAATTGAAAATTTATATTTTTTCATAAAGTAACCTATACCCATAAAAGCGAGACAAATCCATACATCATCTATATCATTATTTAAGCCATAAGAACCTATAGCAGATAATAATAATATGGTTGTTCCGATGACATAATATGGAAGCCTTAAGAATTGTACAAATGCTTTTGCACCAATTCTTCCAAGAAAGATCATAAGAATATTAGCTACAAACATACCAACTATTATGGAATAAACAAGCTTGGGGTTTGTAGAAAAGAGAAGAGGTCCAGGTTGAATACCATATATTAGAAAAACACCAAGTATAACTGCAGTTGTTCCGCTTCCAGGAATTCCAAGGGTTAAAAGAGGGATCATTGCTCCACCAGTAGATGCATTATTCGCTGTTTCAGGAGCAGCTACCCCCTCCATTACCCCTGTTCCAAATTTATCAGATTGTTTTGAAGATCTTTTTGCAACTCCATAACTTACGAATGATGCGATTGTAGCGCCTGCCCCTGGCAGTATACCTATTCCTAAACCTATAAATGCTGATTTTATGATCGACCACTTTATGGAAAATAATTCTCTTAAGGAAGGAAGTTTTGCTGTGACACCCTTTACAAAGAAAAGCTGTTTTTTCTCTTTTTGTATTCTTCTTTCTTCTATTTGCCTTAAAACCTCTCCTCCAGCAAAGGCGCCTATCATTATCGGAATAAACTTTATACCGCTTAAAAAAGCAGGAGAACCAAATGTAAACCTTGGTATCCCAGTTATAGCATCCAGACCAACGGTGGCGAGAAGAAGACCCATTGTTACAGCAAGTAGGTTTTTAAGTTGTTCCCTTGGTCCATGACCAAGGCCTGCTATTGCGCTTAAACCTAAAAAAGCAACCGCAGCATAATCTACAGGGCCAAAGCTTAAAGCAACCTTAACAAGCAATGGAGAGATTAGAGCTAACATAACAACACTGAATGCGCCTCCGAGGGCGGAACAAGTAATAGCCACTCCTAAAGCCTTTCCAGCTTCTCCTTTAAGTGTCATCTGATAACCATCAAATGTGGTAGGGGTAGCCTCTGGAGTTCCTGGTATATTAAACATAATAGCCATAATTGAACCACCAAAAACTCCACCGCAGTATGTAGAAACCATAAGGATTAAGGCATGGATCACATCAAGCTTGTAAGTAAAGGGAAGCATAAGCACAACTCCCATGGCAGCGCTTATCCCTGGGAGCGCACCAAAAAGTATACCACCACCTAAGCCAAAAATGATAAGCAACCAGCTTAATGGATCCGAAAGAACACCGTAAATAGCAATATATATATCCATATCTTTCCCCCATCTGACTAATAAAGCCAGAAGCTGAGATCTCTAAAGATGCTAAGGCCTCTTGGTAACGCCAGGCTGAGAAAGGAACCAAAAAATAAAGTAAGGCCAAAGCTTACGAGTAATGATACAAAAGGATGAACTGTCCTAAACTTCCCATCTATGATTATTGATGATATAAGAGCGAATAAAAAAGCAGAAATTAAAAAACCGAGGATATTTAAAAGGATTATGAAAATAACCATATTAATGATCTCAGCGATTAACCAGAGCCATACTTTAGCATAACCAATGCCCCTCTCCTTAGGTGAATTCTTTAGTTTTTTAGCAGTACCATATATCAAAGGAATATCTACAATTATCATAATAATAAGAATTATCTGAGGCCACCAGTTAGGCCTCATAACTGGAATAGGGTTTATAATTTGCATTTGTGTACTGACTACGTAAAGAAAAATAGAAACAATAAAAACAATTGATTCAAAAATCAATTCACCAACCATAAAGACCCCCTTATTAAAGGAAAAGGGTAGGAGTAATTCTCCTGCCCTTTTTTATAAATTTTCCCTTCTATTTTTTGAGATAACCGAGATCCTTAGCTACGCCTTCAAACATTTTTTTCTGTTCTTTAAGTTCATTTAAGAATTGCGCACCAGGCAGATATCCAGGCCTCAGGTTAGTCATGGTTTTCTTTGTGAACTCTATATACTCAGGATCATGCGCTGCTTTTTCAATGGCTTTAGTTATGATTTTAACCTTATCTTGTGGTGTGCCTTTTTTAATAGAGAAAGCCCTAAAAACGCCTAAATAATCATGTACACCAAACTCGTTGACAGCAGGGGTATCTTTCCATAAAGGAAGTCTTTTATTATACATAACAATAAGAGCTTTTCCTTTACCTGATTCTATGATGCTTTTTATAGCCAGTGGCTCCTCCATATGAGCCATAACAAATCCACCTAAAACCGCTGCCTTAGCCTGGGAGCCCTTTTCAAATGGTACAAAGGTTATTTTTATACCAAAATCCTTAGCAAAAAGGTGATCCCTTAGGTCATCATAACCCATTGGAGAGGTTCCAGCTATTGTGAGCCTATAGGGATGTTTTTTAGCCCAATCAAGCAACTGTTTGAAGCTCTGGAACTTACCTTTGGAAGAAACCCATAAAACAGATATATCATGTTGAACCCTTGCGATTATCTCAAAATCTTTAAATAAGTCTACCTTTGATCTTTTCAAAACCGAAGCGATTAGGTGAGAAGTTGTAAACTCAAATATGGTATATCCATCAGCGGGTTGTTGAGAAGCATAAATCATTCCTTTTAAACCGCCACCGCCTGATACATTGACTATGACTATAGGCACTCCCAAAGCTCTTGATAACGGTTTCTGAAAAGCCCTTAAGAAGGTGTCGCTACCCCCGCCCACACCAAATGGACAAACTATTGTGATTTTCTTGTCCGGAAATTTGGCAAACAAGGGAGCAGAGAGTAGCATTAAAGAGACCACTATCACTAAACCCCCTAATACAATACCCCAGATTTTCTTGCTTTTCATTTTTTAATACCTCCTTTCAGTTTTTTAAATTTACCTTTTAAAAATGATACATCTATTAAATTTTTAACCTTATTAAATCACCTCCTTTCAGAAGATCAAAGAAGGGCGGTAAGCTCGTTAACATCGTTAACTGCTTCAAGGTTATAAATAAGTTCTCTTAATTTAAAGGCATTCCTTTCAGGGATAGAACTGGTTGCGAGGGAGAAAAACCTGTTTTTAATCTCTTTCTCTGTAAGCGGACTTTCAGGTGAACCTTTAGCATGTTCAATCTCATGGCTTAATTTATTACCATCTAATAGATGTAGTATAACTTTAGAACGCCATTTCTCAGGATAGTCATTGTCATAGCTATTATCTATAACAAGCTTTACCCTTTCTGCTAAATTATGTACATCAGAGCGATTAACTCTTCTTTCAGAGAACTGCTCAATCAAGGCTTCTCCATCTATAAGAGCCACAGCAACCGCATATGGAAGACTAAATTGTGCTTCAACCGAATTTTTAGGGTGATTAGTAAAACCGCACTGTTTGAATGCAACGCTAAATATCCTAACCTCTATAGAATCTATTAAGTCTATTTTGATTTTACCCTTGAGCTTCAACGCCGCTTCTATTGCAGGATGCATACTCCGACAACACGCATATGGTTTTATTTCGGTTTTAAGAAGTTTAAAATTGTCTCCTAATCCATCTAAAATTCTCTCAAAGTTGTAATCATCTGATGTCGCTCTAAACAGTCCCCCATCATCTGCCTCTATTATCATTGAAGGTCCGCTAAAGCCTTTTTTAGCTAAGAATGCTGATAAAACTCCAGATTCAGCAGCCCTTGCAGGATGAAACTTTTTACTTAAAGAGCCATCAGCAGTAAAAGCCCAAAGTCCAGAAGATTGAGTTCCAGCAAGACCAAGAGCATTAACGATTTCAGTAGAATTAAGGGAGAGAAGAATTGAAGCAGTAGTGGCAGATCCAAAGGTTCCACATGTCGCAGTGGCATGCCATCCTTTCGGTCTGTGAGATGCAGCACCTATCCCTATACCAATCCTGATCATAATCTCATAACCTGCCAAGATAGCTTTTAGCACTTCTTTGCCAGAACTGTGAAGATACTCTCCCAAGGATAGAGCAGTAGGAACAATAACAGCACCTGGATGAACCTTTCCTTCTCTATGTACATCATCCAATTCAAGTGTATGAGCAGCAATGGCATTAGCCATAATGGAGAGAAAAAGATTCAATTTTTCATCTCTTCCCCAGACCTTAATATTTCCTTTTTTAAGATTTAGGGGGAAAGCCTTTAGAAAAGCCTTTACTGGAAATGTATCCGCAGCCTTTAGAGCTACAGCTAATGTATCAAGGATATGAATCTTTATCTTTTTTAGGATTTCATTTTCTAAATTGTTTAGATGAAATGAAGATATAAAGTCTGCAAGTTTTTGAGTTATGCTTTCCATTTTATTCTTACTGCTTTTAATGAAGGTAAGTTTTCATACTTTTTGAGATATTTATAATATAAATGGTGATGAGAATAGATAGTTTATCCACCCTCTTTTATTTCCTTATAAGCAGGAAAGATAATACTCTTTTAAGATTTTTTTATTTTCTATGAAAAATGGTTACTTAATATTTAACCTTATGCTCTTCCTTGTGATGTAAAAGTTAGGTTATACAAAAAATTTCTATTTTATTCTTCTTAAAAGTGTTTTGGTTATATTGTTGATATGTTCCTCTTCAGCCTTTTGAGCTTCTATAACGTCCTTTTTCTTTATCGCATCAAAGATCCTC
>JAFDIG010000173.1 GCA_019308145.1 Deltaproteobacteria bacterium
GCCATATCAACAGTGATTGCGTTTTCTATTGCTTCTCTTGTAACTATATCCCTTGGGAGAATATTTTTGTTTACTAATTCCATTACTTTTATACCACTTATTTTTGCTAAGCGAATCCTTTCTGCCATAACAGCTGGGATAGTCCCATTACCTCCTAAAGCCAAGCCTAAGGCTTCTGAAAGGCAGTTCATTGAGTTCGCAGTAAACATTCCTGAGCAAGAGCCAGCACCAGGGCAGGCAGCTTCTTCCAAAAGGAATAGCTCTTTTTCACTCATTGCATTAACACTTACTTTGCCAACCGCTTCAAATACTGATATTACATCTACATCTTTTCCTTTATATATACCTGTAAGCATAGGTCCACCACTTACAATTATACTCGGAATATTCAATCTCAAAGCAGCCATCATCATACCAGGGATGATTTTATCACAATTAGGTATTAAAACAAGGCCATCAAAAGGATACGCAGTAGCCATTAACTCAATAGAATCCGCGATGAGTTCTCTTGAACCAAGTGAGTACTTCATCCCTTTATGATTCATGGCAATGCCATCACATACTCCAATCGTATCAAATTCTAAGGGGGTTCCTCCAGCCATCTCTACTCCTGCTTTAACTGCCTTTGCAACTTCATGCAGATGGATATGTCCTGGTATTAATTCAGAGGCAGAATTAGCAATTCCTATAATTGGTCTGTCTATCTCTTCTTGGGTAAGCCCTGTTGCTTTAAGGAGTGAACGGTGGGGTGCCCTGGTTATCCCCTTTTTCATCTCATCAGATCTCATTTTATTCTCCCTTTAAATTTTAAATTTTAGGTTTTAAATCTATCAGAGTATAAGATATTATGTCAAGACAAAATCTATCCTTCCTTTTTTGTATTTTTGAAAATTTTTGCTAAAATAAAAATTATGTGTTCATTAAAAAAGATAAAACGAACCAAAAGATATCTTTATCTTCGTTTTAAAAGATTGCATGGGAATCCTAATTATGTTGCTATGGGAATGGCTGTTGGGGTATTTATTGGTATAACCCCTACGCTTGGTATACATTCCATATTATCCCTCATTTTTAGCTTTATTCTTCGCTGCAGTAAAGCCGCTGCTCTTTTGGCAAATTGGATCAGCAATCCTTTTACAGCTTTATTTATATACATAGCAGATTACAAAATAGGGAAATTCTTATTAAGAAAACCTGATGTATCTCTTCCTTTAGAAAAATTAAGCTTTAAGACCATTTTTTCCTATGGAAGCCAGATAGTTATTCCTTTATTTGTTAGTGGTATCATATTAGGTATAGCAACAACTATTCCTACCTATTTCATAACTTTTTATATTATAAAGAGGAGAAAAAAAAGAAAAAAGGATGAAAAAGCTTTTCGAACCAAAAAAGAGCTTAGGACAGCATTTTTTAAAAGATCAAAGGATAATTAATCGCATTGTATCTGCTGCAAAAATAAAACCAGGAGAAAAGGTTTTAGAGATAGGAGCAGGCTCTGGAAATTTAAGCTATGCTATTATAAAAAGAGGTGCTTATCTTTTTGCAGTAGAGTTAGATGAAAGATTGATAAAATATCTTCAAGATAGGTTTGTATCAAATGATAATGTTGAAATAATAAAAGGAGATGGGGTTTCAATGGATTTTGATGCGATCTTTGAAAAGGCTGGGGAAAAGTTAAAGGTAGTGGCTAATCTCCCTTATCAAGCAGGGGCAAGGATACTTGTTCATCTTATAAAATATAGATCTATCTTTAAGGATTTTACCCTTATGTTCCAGAAAGAGGTAGCTCAAAGAATTACAGCAGAACCTGGCACAAAGGAATATGGCCTTTTATCTGTTATTATTCAAGGGATAGGTAAACCTCATATACTTTTTACTGTTCCAGCTTCTGCATTTTATCCTTGCCCAAAGGTGGAGTCAGCGGTTATAAGCCTTATACCTTTTGACCATTTACCGTTTCCAGAAGTTGAGGATCCATTTTTTTATCGTGTTGTTAGAGCTGCTTTCTCTTCTAAAAGAAAAACATTGCTCAATAGTTTAAATAAAAATCCTTTTATAGATGTTGATAAGGATTTATTAATTAAGGCATTAAAGGAAACAAAAATAGATTTTAATAGAAGAGGTGAAACACTTTCTGTTGAGGAATTTGCAAGGCTTACAAAAAATATATCTATTTTAACAAAAAAGAGAGATAATCAATGAGTTTTTTATTGTTCTTTTTCCCAAACCTCTGGATTAACACAGTATGTAGGACGCCTACCTTCAAAAAAATCTATAATAGATCTTGCAGCGATTAAAGACATTTGTGTTCTTGTATGGGCAGAAGCACTGGCAATATGAGGTGTAAGAACGACCTGATCCATTTTTATCAGCTCTTGAGGCATTTCTGGTTCATTTTCATAAACATCAAGTGCAGCTCCTGCTATTTCTCCATTTTTAAGTGCTTTTATCAATGCTTTTTCATCTATCACTGCACCTCTTGAAGTATTTATGAGAAAAGCGGTTGGTTTCATAATAGAGAACTCTTTTTCACCTATAAGATGTTGGGTAGACGGTAAAAGAGGCAGGTGTAAGGTAATGAAACTGGATCTGGATAAAAGCTCATTTAAAGGGAGATAGGATATCTTTAAATTCATTTCTGCTTCTTTATCTCTTTTTATATCATAGTAAAAGAGCTCCATCATAAAACCTTGAGCACGCCTGGCAACTGCTTTACCTATTCTACCTAATCCAATTATACCTAAACTTTTACCATGGATGTCCTGTCCCAAAAATAGATCTATTTCCCATTTTTTGAATTTTCCTTCTCTAACAAAGCGGTCGGCAATAACTACTTTTCTGGCTAAAGCAAGCATAAGAGCCCAAGTGAAATCCGCTGTTGTTTCAGTAAGTACATCTGGTGTATTTGTTACAAGAATACCTAAACGTGTTGCTGTTTCAACATCTATGTTATCATATCCTACAGCGACATTAGCAATAATTTTTAAGTTATGACCTTTTGATAAAAGATCCTCATCCCACTGGTCAGTCAGAAGGGTTACAATCCCATTTTTATCCTTTATTATTTTATAGAGCTCTTCTCTTGAGAGAGGAGAATCGTTTCTGTTAACTTCAACATCAAATTTTGATGATAAAATTTCTATAGCTTCATCAGGTATCTTATGTGCAACAAAGATTCTTGGCCTAATAATATCACCCCCTCTTTTTTATTTTTTACCAGGAATTTTTAAAAAATCAAGAAAATAATTTCAAAACTTTTCATAAAACCCTATAAGAAGCTAAAATAATCAATTGATATAGATGAACTGCATACTTAAAAAAGTAGAAAACCACTTTTTGAAAAAAGAGAGGAAGTTTTTTGTATTAGTAAAATTTAGGTTTAATAAATCAAATTCTTCCAAGCTATAATCAGAAATGTAGGGAATTCAATAAAGATTTTTACAAAGACCATTTAGTTTAAATTCAATAAAACAAATTGAAGATTTTTTATCTCTATGTTATTTTTAAAAAGATTTTTAGCAAACATGATTTTTTAAAAAAGGGGAGGCTAAAAAAAATGGGAGATTACTGGGATGAAAGATGGGAAACCTTAGAACTCGAAGAGATGGAAAAATTTCAACTTTTAAGGTTAAAAGAACAGGTTAAATGGGCATATGAAAAGATCCCTTTTTATAAACACTCCTTTGATGCAAAAGGGGTAAAGCCAGCTGATCTTGAATCTTTAGAGGATATTAAAAATTTTCCTTTCACATTAAAAACAGATTTACGATATAATTATCCCTTTGGGTTTTGCTCGGTTTCCATGGATGAAGTAGCGAGGATTCATGTTTCCTCTGGCACCACGGGAAAACCTATCATCAGTTTTTATACAAAAGAGGATATTGACCAATGGACTGAATGCATGGCAAGAGGACTTTGGGCACAGGGAATTCGTCCTAATGATATTGTTCAAAACACTTATAGCATGGGACTTTTTACTGGCGGTCTTGGTTTTCACCAAGGATCTGAAAGAATAGGTTGTGCAGTAATACCTGCTTCAGCTGGCATTACAGAAAGACAGATCATGTTAATGGAAGACTTTGGAGCAACAGTATTATTCTCTACCCCTACATATGCACTTACTATTGCTGAAAGAGCAGAAAAACTTGGAAAGGATATTAGAAAATTTCCTTTAAAGATAGGCTGTTTTGGAGCAGAGCCCTGGACAGTTTCAATGAGAAAAGAGATTGAGCAGAGGATGGGGATCAAAGCTCATGAACATTATGGACTTACTGAGTTGATGGGGCCTGGTGTATCATTTTCATGTGAAGATTATAAGCTCCATATAAACGAGGATCATATCTATCCTGAAATCATAGATCCAGTTACTGAGAAACCTTTACCTTTGGGTTCTCAAGGGGAGTTGGTTTTAACAGCTTTACAACGAAAGGCAATGCCTTTAATAAGATATAGGACAAGGGATATCACAACTTTAAGGCGTGAAGAATGTTCATGTGGAAGAAGATTAATCATGATGGATAAGGTTTTAGGTAGATCTGATGATATGTTAATTGTGAAAGGGGTAAATATATTTCCATCTCAAATTGAAGATATTATAATGAGCTTTTCTGATATGATAGAACCACATTATCTTATTCATCTAAAGAGAAAAGGCTATATGGATATTATTACTGTTGATTGTGAAGCTAAAATTGATCTCTTTAATGCAGGTAAAGAAAAGATTAAAGAACTTGAAAAAAGCATAAGTAATAGATTATTTGAAACAATAGGTATTGATATCCCAATAAGGATTGTTGAACCAGAATCAATTATTAGAAGTGAAGGTAAAGCAAAAAGAGTGATTGATGAGAGATAGAAATTTAAAAAAGCATGAGATAATGTTTTTTCCCTTTTTTTATCACCTTTAACCTTACTAATCTAATTGTACCGTTATGTGCTTGATCTTTTACAATCCATCATTTATTTTTTCTTGACAAAAAAAAGGAGCTTTGCTATAAAAATTAATGGTGCCGAGTTAGCTCAGTCGGTAGAGCAGGGGACTGAAAATCCCCGTGTCCGTGGTTCGATTCCGCGACTCGGCACCATTTTTTTATAATGTCAAAATGATATTAAAATTTTTGGTAAAGATATTAAGGTGATAAGGTAATTTGATTTTATTAAGAAGAGTTTAAGAATAATCTGAAAATAAAAGGTAAAAATTTTTTATTGGCTTATTTTTTTGTTTCTTTTAGAATTTTTTTGATAGTGGATTTTAATTCTAAAAGATCAGATGATTTCACTACATATGCATCTGAATCCCAAGTGTTATTATTCTGTTTAAACTTTCCATAGCCTGTAAATATAACTACAGGAAGGTCTTGC
>JAFDIG010000174.1 GCA_019308145.1 Deltaproteobacteria bacterium
CCTTAAATTTTTGCCATCAAGCCATGCGATACTGCCTCCCCCTGCTCCTATGGTTTTAATATCTAAAAAAGGAGTCTTTATAGGATATCCTTTTACCTCTCCTAATGTTGTTAAATGCGGTCTTAAATTCTCTATAAGGCTTACATCAGTACTGGTTCCTCCCATATCATAAGTAATGATATTTTTAAAACCTATCATCTCCGCCACATAAGATGCTCCAACAATACCTCCAACCGGTCCTGAAAGGATTGTTGTTACAGGTTTTGCTCTTGCCATATCAGCGGTCATGATCCCACCACTGCTATGCATTATATAAAGGTCTTCCTTATAGCCGAGTTGATCCAACCTATTCTCTAATGATTTTATATATCTTTCCATAACTGGCATTAAGTTAGCATTTATAACAGTTGTAGTGAATCTCTCATATTCTCTGTATTCAGGTACAACATCAGAAGAGATTGAAATAGAAAAATTTGGAGGAGCAACCTTTAACACTGCATCCCTTGCTTTTCTTTCATGTATGGGATTGCGATATGAATGAAGAAAACATATTGCTAATGATTCAATCCCCATATCTAAAAGTTCTTTAAATTTTTCTATTACCTCTTGTTCATCAATTGGTTTTAAAACAGATCCATCAAAATAGAGTCTTTCATCCACCTCTTTTCGCAAGGGTCTGGTAATAAGGGGAGCTGGTTTTTGATATTTCATATCATAAACAATTTTTCTGTTAGTCTTTGCTATTTCAATTGTATCCCTAAACCCTTTTGTAGTGATTAAACCAGTTTTTGCAACCTTCCCTTCTAAAATGGCGTTTGTAGCAACTGTCATACCATGTACAACCCTTTTTACTTCATCCATATCTACTTTAAGACGATTTATACCTGTTATTACCCCTTCTGCCTGGTTTGATATAGTAGATGAAGTTTTTAGGGCTTTTATTGTTCCTTTATCTTCATCAAATAAAACCAAATCGGTAAAAGTACCTCCAACATCAACTCCCAAGCTATACATTTTTCTTTTCCTCCCTTAGTGTCTCTTTTACTGATTCTTCAAAGATTTCTATTGTTTTATCTATATCTTCATCACTGTGAACAGCGGAGATATAGTTTCTACCTAATGAACATAACACCCCTTTATCATACATCTTTGTTACTATCTTATCTGCTAAGGATTTATTAGCAAAAAGGGATGAACGGTAATCAATAATATCCTTATCAATAAAACTGAAGTGCCACATAGGTCCAACACCATAAACCCTATAAGGCAATCCTGTTTTATTTAGCACTTCCCTTATTCCTTCCCTTATCTTTTTGCCTAAATAATGGAGCCTTTCATAAAGATCATCTCTTTCTAAAACCGAAACCTGTGTATATCCTGCAGCACAGGCAATGGCATTGCCTGAGAACGTTCCTGCATGAAATACATATTGATCAGATGTAGGATCAAACACCTTATCCATTATTTCTTTTGGACCTCCTATAACGCCATGAGGAAAACCACCCCCTGTTATCTTTCCTAAAGCAGTGATATCAGCATCCACACCATAATATTGTTGAGCCCCACCAGGAGCTAATCTAAAACCTGTTACAATTTCATCAAAAAACATTAATATCATTAATATCCCATACTTTTTGGTCAGTTCTCGTACCTTTTTTAGAAAATCATCTTTTGGCTCTATATATCTCTGAACTGGCTCAACCATCACACAAGCTATTTTGTCTCCATGTTTTTCTAATATCTCTTCTAACCTTTCTATATTATTAAAAGGAGCAATAAAAACCTTATCTGCTTCATCATTTGGAATCCCTGCAGAATCTACATAAGGTCTTGTATCAGGAATTGGATATTTCTTTAAAAGATCAATAGAGGCATGTTTCATTTTGCTACTCATAAGGGCTAAATTATGATGTCCATGATATGCACCTTCAAATCTCAATATATAATCCCTTTTTGTATAAGCCCTTGCTATCCTTATGGCATAATAAGTTGCTTCTGTTCCTGTGCTTGTATATCGCATCCTTTCAATACTTTTTACAGAGTCGCATATTTTTTGAGCAAACTTTAACGATATCTCCGAGTGACCACCAAAATTTATGCCTTTTTCTGCTTGTTCTTTTATTGCTGATACTACTTCATCATGGCAATGCCCAAGGATAAGAGGACCATTACCTAAAAAATAATCTATATATTCATTTCCATCGATATCATAGACTTTTGAGCCCTTTGCCTTTGCATAAAACAAAGGGACTTTTTTCATATCAGCAGAAGAGAGTTTTCCCTCTGGGAAAATTTCTTTTGCTATCGCCATATTTTTCTCTGAAAGAGCATATTTTGATTGATTGCTCATTTAAAAATTTCCTCCTTTACATGGACTTTTCTACTCTGTATAGAGATGGAAAATGTTTTATTGCTTTTCGCATCTTAGTTACTCCTACTTTGTCAACCCTTTTATACTCTATAGCTTTGGTTTGACATAAAGTTACACATTGAGGTTCCCCACCACATAGATCACAACGCAAAACATCTCCATTAGGAGCAATTAAACTCCCACCAAAAGGACATGCCATAACACACATATAACATTTAATACATATATCATGATTTGTTTCCATAGCCCCTGTATCTGGATTTCTTGATATAGCATTTACAGGACATACCATTTCACATATTGGATCCTCACACTGAAGGCAGGTAACTGGGATATCGAGACCTTTTGTCTCCCATCTCATAACCCTTATCCTTGACTCAGCAGGGTTACATCTCCCTGTATGGACAAGAGAACATACTGATTCACATACCCTACAGCCTGTACATTTCTCAGGATTTGATACTATTATCTTTTTCATTTTTCCCCTCTTATGAAATTTTTTATTTTCATTTAGAATCAAATTTTCCCTAAACGTTTAAGCTCATTAGCAACATCACCAAGGCCTAAAGAAATTAACGCATCCTCTTTAGGTATCCCTGTTTTTACATCACATCTTGTTACCTCATAATAAGCATCCAACATCTTTGAAAATTTTTCTTTATCCAATAGTTCACCTTTAAAACGCCCCTGAGGGATGGCTTCTGTCATCATTCTCTCGCATGGCATATCATCTTCTCTTGTATAACCTTCCCTTGTATTTATTGCCTTTTCCAAAAGCCATATTCTTGCACCTAACCTATCAAGATCCTCAACCGTAAATTCCATGCCAGTAGCACTATTTAAAAGATTACACAGATCCTCAAAATAGATGTCGTATCCAGCCCAGAATGTATTGAATTTACACATTTCAATGCAATCACAAATAACAGATAATTTCTGATAATAAAAAACCCCTTTTGGCTTACCTACTGTATCGTAAAGGGTTGGCACTGTAACATCTTTTGTACCAAACAATTTTATAGCCTGTTCCATTGTTACCTGATGTCCTAAGGCTTCTGACTTTAATAATCCTCTTAAATGGTCTGCCCCTCTAGTAGAGGTCATATAATTTAAAGCCTGACCTTTAAATGGTCTTGTCTCAACAGCAGTTGGATCAAGTTTTTTTGCATGCATGACCCTTTTCTCTGCTTCTTTGCCTATCTTTTTAGCCATATAATATGGACCTTCTGCTAAAAGATCACCAAAACCTTCTCTTTTTGCTATCTTGTGTATAAGATCTATTATTACATCCCCATCACCCCATCTGATCGGGATGCCACCTGTATCCTTTTCTGTTATTATTCCTCTTTCATAAAGATCCATTGCCAAAGCTATTGAGCCTCCAGTGGAAACCACATCCAAGCCATAATCATTAACAATATTTATCCCGTGGAGGATGGTAGGGAAATCTGTATTGCCAATTCTTGGACCAAGACCATTGACTGATTCATATTCTAAGCCTGGTCCTATAACACCTTGATATTTACCTTCCTTTACCATAAAAAAATGGTCACAATGGTAAAAACATCCATAACATGCTCTATTCTTTTGAGCATATTTTTCAACTAAAGCCTTACCTGTGACATTTTCTACTCCCTCTATGGTTATATCACTCCAATTTTTTACTGGAAGATTACCTAACTCTGCTTTCATATCAGTTAAAATTGGCGTACCATAAACAGGATAATGATCAAACATAGGACTTGTAGTTGCTTTTTGATATATCTCCTTAATATGATTCAAAAATCTTTCTGGATCAGCGATAGACACCCCTTTTGTTCCCCTCACTGCTATGCATTTAAGCCTTTTTGAACCCATTACAGCACCAACACCTGTCCTACCATTAGCCCTGCTAAACGTGTTCATGATCGCAGCAAATCTCACCAAATTTTCTCCAGCAAGCCCTATCCCTAAAACCTGGATCTCCGAATCCGATTCCTCATCTCTTATAATATCAGTTACCTCCCATATATTTTTCCCCCAGAGATGTGAAGCATCTCTTATCTCTATCTCATCATCATCTATAAAGAGATAAACAGGTTTTTCCGATCTTCCTTTTATAATAATGTGATCATATCCTGCAAATTTAAGCTCTGCTCCCCAATGACCACCACTATTAGAATCACCTAAAAAACCTGTCATAGGAGCTTTGGTAGAAACCTGTGTTCTGCTTCCAACAATAGTTCCTGTTAAAGGGCCTGTGCCAAAGATAAGAACATTCTCAGGGCCTAAAGGATCTGTATTAGGCTTTATCTCATCAAATAAAAACTTCATATTTATTCCTCTTCCACCAACAAACCTTTCAGCCAGATCCCTTGATAAAGGCTTAACTAAAATTTTCTTAGATGTTAAATCTAACTCGATAATTTTTCCTGCCCAGCCATACCATTTCCCTTGCATTTAATACCTCCACAATTATAATAATTTAACTAAGTTAACTTCTTTTATATACTTTGTTGTATGCAATATAATTCATAAAATCTCTTTTATATAATTATTTTTCATAATCCCAATATATTATACTTGGCTGCTCTTGGGTCCTTTTGAGATAATCAACCAATATAACCTTAGTTCTTCTTATATGATCTTCCATATATCTTTTAGCCATCTCTCTATCGCCTTTTGATATTGCATCTAAGATTTGAGTATGATCGGTTATATATTCTTCAAAATGACCAGGGATCGTTATTCCTATATAATGAGTCCTGTAAATCTTGTTTCTTAATGATGATAAAACATCCTTAAGTTGTTCATTGCCACTTAATTCAACAAATTTCATATGAAATTTTATATTATTTTTATAATATTCTCCCACATCATTCTTTTGAGCAGCTAAGATAATTTTATTATGCAAGGTCTTAAGCTGCTTTAAATCTCTTGGCTTTATTTTAGGGATTGCCTCCCATACTGCGTAACCCTCTAATATAATAAGGATATCATAGATATCTTCAACATTTTTAGGAGAAATCTTTGTTACAAATGCCCCTACATAAGGTATTACATTTATATAACCTTCCATTTGAAGTTGTCTTATTGCCTCCCTTACAGGGGTTCTACTTACATTAAATCTTTTTGCGATAACATCCTCAAAGATCTGCTCACCTGGAAGTATCTCTCCAAATGTTATAGCATCCCTTAAACTTAAGTATATGCTTTCCCTTAAGTTACCATGAATCTGCTCCTTATCTTCAATCTTTTTCTTCTCTGTTTTATCCATCTCTTTATTGATAATCCAAAACAGTTTTTATGATCTCATTTCTATGGGCAATATTATATTTCATCGCATCTTCAAATTCTTTAAATGGAAATGTTTTGGTAATTAATGCTTTTGGATTAATTACACCATCAGAGATAAGTTCAATAACCCTCGGGTAGGTTCCACCGCCTCCCCTTGCCGCGTAAAAAGTAAGACCTTTAAGCATAAAAGTCCTTAGATTTACATTATAATCACAGGATCCAGACATTACAAGAATTCCACCTCTATTAATATGTTTTATACATACCTCCATACTTGCAGGAACACCAGCACACTCAATAAAATATGCCCTTCTTCTTATCTGATTTTTTATTAATCTATCAAGGTCAGGCTCTGTTGGATCAAAAACAAGTTTTGCCCCCATTTCCAATGCCATTTCTCTTCTATCCTTCAAAACCTCAAGTGCAATAATTTTTAATCCCATTGCCTTTGCCACTTGCACATGTGCCAAACCATTTGCACCACATCCTGATATCACCACTGTATCACCAATAAAGGGTTTTATAAAATCAAAAGCATGCAAAGCAACAGCAAAAGGCTCTATTACAGAGGCCTCAAAATAGGAGACATTATCAAAAAGTTTGTGAACATATCTTGCCTCAATTACAATATATTCCTGATATCCACCTTCAAGTCCACTTTTACCCATAAAGGAGTATTTTTCACAAAATTTAGCCTGACCTGTTTTACAAAAATAACAGACACCACAGGAGCGCTGAGGATCCACTGTTACCCTATCCCCTACTTTAAGTTCACTAACTTCTTCTCCCACTTCAGATATAATACCTGATAAATCGTGCCCCATCACGAGTGGATATTCAAGGGGAAATTTGCCAAGATACATTGCCATATCTGCACTGCATATTGATACAGCCATGACCTTTATCAAAACCTGATCTTTTTTTGTCTTTGGAATATCAGTCTCAACTTTCTTAAGG
>JAFDIG010000175.1 GCA_019308145.1 Deltaproteobacteria bacterium
GGGGTTATCCTTGCAGGAGGAAAAAGCAAAAGAATAGGAATAAATAAAGCATTTATTGAAATAGCAGGAAAACCCCTAATTAGTATAATTATTGATCTTTTCTCAAAGATATTTAAAGAGATTATTATATCAAGCAATCAACCTGAATTATACACGAATTTTAACTTACCAGTTGTTACCGATCTAATTCCTAACTCTGGCTCAATAGGTGGTATATATACAGGGCTAACCAGAAGTAGTTTTGATTATACCTTTTTTTCTGCCTGCGATATGCCTTTTTTAAATGAAAAACTTATTCGTTTTATGCTCTCTAAACGTAATGGATTTGATGTTATTATACCTAAAACAGAAAAAGGATTTGAGCCAACACATGCTATATATTCAAAAAACTGTATTAAACCGATTAAAAAAAGGCTTGATCAAAACATATTAAAAATCATCGATTTCCTTTCAGAAGTAAAGGTAAAAACAATATCAATTAAAGAAATAAAAAAGTTTGATCCCACTTTATCCTCTTTTTTCAATATAAATACTATTAAAGATCTTAAAATAGCTCTCAAGCGTTTAGAATGAACAAATTTAAAAAAAATAATAAATCTTCAGAATTGCCAATTTTCATAGAAACAATGAAAGAAGAGGATCTTGATGAGATCTTGGCAATAGAAAAGATCTGTTTTCCAACTCCATGGACAAGGGATATGTTTTTGCAAGAACTCGCTTTGGATATAGCTTTTAATTTTGTTGCAAAAGCTAAAAAAAATGATACTATAAAAGTAGTAGGTTATGTTTGCTTTTGGTTTTTTGCAGGAGAGACACATATCCTTAATTTAGCCGTTTCCCCTGAATATCAAGGTAAAGGGATAGCAACTAAATTGCTTGAATATGTCCATAATCTGGCAATTAAAAAAGAAGGGTTTCTTGTTTTTTTAGAAGTAAGGCCTTCAAACAAAAAAGCCCTTTCTTTATATAAAAAAATGGGATATAAAGTAGAAGGAATTAGAAAAAAATATTATAATGATACAGGAGAAGATGCCATTATTATGGAAAAAAGATTACAGGAGGGAAAAAATGAAAAAAAATAGTTTTCTTATTTTAATCCTTTTCCTCTTGATTATCCTTTTGTTTGTAGTAGTACAAGCAGGATATTCATTCACAAAAACCTATTCAAAAAAAGGATTAAACAAAGAAGTTGAAAAGAAATTTATTGTTAAAGAAAAAACAAGTTTTGGAAAAGAATTTGGAAACAAGGAGATAAAAGAATATTTTCATGGGAAAGGGGAAATCGTATATGTGAATCATAAGCACTTTATTCTTGTATATCATGTTTATTATACTGAAGAAAAATATGGTTGTATATGGTTCCCTGTTTATAATGGAAAAATGGGATTCCCCAAAGAGTTGGTTTTAAAAATAGAAAAGGAAGAACCATCAGAACCTGCTATAAGTAAAGGTAAATAAATCTATTTTACCTAAGTATAGAGATTGTTTTTGGTTTTTATAATAATATAATGTTTGAAGCTCGTGGGAAAATCATAAAAAATCAAAGATTATCTGATAGAATTTTTATCTTAACAATAGATTGTGAGGTTGTTGCTAAAAATGCCAATCCTGGTCAATTTGTTATGTTATCCCCTCCTAAAATTACTAATCTCACTTTAAGGCGGCCTTTTTCTCTTTATAATGTAATAGATGATAAACAATTATCAATTCTTTTAAAAGTAGCTGGTAAAGGAACCCAATTACTCTCTACATTAACGCCTGAAATAGAATTATCTCTACATGGCCCTTTGGGAAATGGTTTCCCTTTACCCAATCCCTCAAAAAAGCTTCTTATCGTTGCTGGCGGGGTTGGGGCTGCCCCTTTTTATTTTTTTGCTCATAAGCTTAAAAATAACCATATAAAACCTATTTTTTTATTAGGTGGAAAAACAAAAAATGAGATACCATTTTATGAGGATTTTAAAAAGATTTTTGATTCAATCTTTATAACCACAGAAGATGGAACCATTGGGAAAAAAGGGATGATAACAGATTATTTAAATGATTTTATTGAAGATGATATATTAATCTATGCATCAGGCCCTATTCCTATGCTCAAAAAGATCGCATTAATAGCAGAAAAAAATGATTTAGATTGGTTTTTATCGCTTGAAAGTTATATGGCTTGTGGTGTTGGTGCATGCCTTTCATGCGTGGTTCCAGCAAAAAATGAGCAACAAAAATATCTAAGATGTTGTAAAGATGGACCTATCTTTTCTGGAAAACAAATCGCATGGGAAAGATATGACTGTTGAGATAAGTGTTGATTTAGCAAATATTCATCTCTCTGTTCCTATAATCGCAGCATCAGGCACATATGGCTATGGTGATGAATATCAACCTCTTCTTGGTCATCAAGCCTGGGGTGCAATAATTACAAAAGCAGTTTCTTTAAAACCTCTTATAGGTAATCCTCCTCCAAGGATCTGGGAGACCCCTTGTGGTCTTTTAAATTCAATAGGGCTGCAAAACATAGGCATTGAAAGATTTATAAAAGAAAAATGCCCTATATACAAAAGCTTAAATATCCCTGTCATTGTAAACTTTTTCGGGTTTTCTATTGAAGAATATGGAGAAATGGCAAAGCTTCTTGATTCAATCGAGGTGATAAAAGCAGTAGAAGTAAATATTTCTTGTCCAAACAAAAAAGAGACAGGTATGATTTTTGGCCACGATCCTAAACTTACCTTTCAAGTAACTGCTGCAGTAAAAGAAAATACCAATTTACCAGTAATTGTTAAGCTCACACCAAATGTTACAGATATTAAAAATATTGCAATCGCAGCAAAAGATGGTGGTGCAGATATCTTATCGCTTGTAAACACTGTATCTGGTATGGCTATTGATATAGAAAGTGGCTTGCCAAGGTTAGGTGGAATCACAGGAGGACTATCTGGACCAGCTATTAAGCCAATAGCATTAAAAATGGTATGGGATGTAGCAGAGGTAGTTGATATTCCAATTATAGGTATTGGTGGTATTAAAGAAGGTCCTGATGCAATTGAATTCTTTATGGCAGGAGCTTCTGCAGTTCAAATAGGAACAGCCATTTTCTCTGATCCAACTTCTCCTCTTAAAATAAAAGATTATATAGTAGAATTTTTAAAGAGAAAAAAGATGAAATCGATTAATGAAATTATTGGCATTACTCATCAAAAATTAAAAGAAAAGATGGAGCGTATTAATAGATGAGAAGAAAATGGCTTTTCCTTCCTAAAAAAAATGATGAGACTGTTGAAAAATTTTCTAAAGAATTAAATGTATCAAAAATAACAGCAAGTATTTTGCTTAATCGTGAAATCTTAAAGTTAGAAGAAGCATATCAATTTCTTTATCCTTCATTATCTAATATTCCTTCTCCTTTTTTGTTAAAGGATATGAAAAAAGCTGTTGAACGCATAATAGATGCAATCAAAAATAATGAAAAGATCTTGATTTATGGAGATTATGATGTTGATGGTATAACTTCAGTGGCTCTTTTAGTAAATTTTTTTAATGAGATAGATTTTAAAACCTTTTATTATATACCAAAAAGAATAGAAGAGGGTTACGGGCTTAATAACGAAGCAATAAAAAAATTTTATAAAAAAGGTATTGACCTAATCATCACCGTTGATTGCGGAGTCTCTGATTTTGAGCCAATAATCTTAGCAAATCAATTAGGCATAGATCTAATTGTAACTGACCATCATCAATGGCCAGGCAAAAGAGTTGAATCCTTCGCTCTTATAAATCCTAATCAAGATGGAGATCTCTACCCTTTTAAAGAATTATCAGGAGTAGGAGTAGCATTTAACCTTGTGATAGCTCTAAGGGCAAGCCTAAGAGAAAAAGGATTGTTATCTAAAAAACATCCTAATCTTAAAAGATATCTTGATCTCGTTGCTATGGGTACTATTGCTGATATGGTTCCTTTAACAGGTGTAAATAGAATATTTTGTAAATTTGGATTAGAAGAAATTACAAATGGGGATAGATTAGGGATAAAAATGCTTAAAAGGGTAAGTGGTTTAGATGGCTATGAGATAAAAAGTGGTGACGTAGGATTTCGTTTGGCTCCTCGTGTAAATGCTTCGGGAAGGGTTGGCGATCCATATCTTGGAGTGAAGTTGCTTATATCTTATAACGAGGAGGAAACAAAAAATATTGCAATACAATTAAATGAGGAAAATGAAAAAAGAAAAAAAATAGAAGAAAGAATATTTAAAGAAATTTTAAAATCCCCTGATATTATTGAATCCCCAGCTATAGTGCTATCATCTTCTGATTGGCATCCTGGTGTAATAGGAATTGTAGCATCAAGACTTGTTGAGCTTTTTTATAAACCAACCATTTTAATCTCATTAAAAGAAGACAAGGGTAAAGGATCTGGGAGAGGTATAGAAGGTTTTGACCTTTATAAAGGATTAAAGCATTGTGAAGAGTATCTTGAAAAATTTGGTGGCCATAAACATGCAGCAGGTATAAACATTAGGAAAGAAAAAATAGAATTATTTAAAAAAAGATTTATTGAAATAGTTGAAAACGAAATCATTAAAAACAAAGATATAAAAATGCCATTACTAAAAATTGATGCTCAAATTAAATTTAATGAATTAAATGATAACCTTTTGCATGAAATAGAGCTCCTTTCACCTTTTGGAATAGGAAATCCCAGACCTATATTTTGTGCAAAGGAGGTTAAGGTTATTGAAAAACAGATTGTAGGAGAAGACTCTTTAAGACTCCGTCTTTTAGGAGACTCAAGAATATTAACAGGGTTTGCTTTTCAAATGAAACCACTTGAAGAAAAAATAAAAGAAACAATAGATGTTGCTTTCCAGCCAAGAATTAATAACTTTAATAATATTAAAAAGATTGAAATTGATATCAAGGATATTTTGGTGAGTTAGGTATAAAAAATTTATTATTTAGTTGCATCCAATTTCTCAGTGTATACTAACTAACTAATTTATCTCCTCATAGCAACTTTACTTGTCTGAAGATATTGTTTTATCCCTTTATAAATTGAATAACTTAAATCATCTAAATATCTATTGCTTCTTAATCTTTTC
>JAFDIG010000176.1 GCA_019308145.1 Deltaproteobacteria bacterium
AGATTTCTTTTCATAATATCTTTATTTCTCTCTATCTCTATTATCCATTTATGTTTTGCCTCTAATTTTCCTATCAAAGGAGATCTTAAAAGAGAATATGGGCTTTTGATTCTTCATCTTAAAGGCAAACCTTTTGAGATTGGTTATGCTTATGGATCACTTATTAAAAAAGAAACATTGGAGTCTATACATTTTTTTACTGAACAATATACCCCTTCTTTTATGCGGTTTCCTCCTCTAAAATGGGTAGTTCTTCATTTTTCATCTATTTTTTTGGTTAACCGCCTTTTTGAGTCAGATAGAGAGATGTTAAAAGGTGGTTCAAAAGTTTTGGGTATTTCTTATCCTGAACTTTTGCTTGGTGCACTTGCTTTTGATTTAGAGGTTGCAAACCCTAATTGTTCTGGAGTGATTGCTTTAGGAGATGCAACTTCTGATCGCAATATTATTCACGGAAGAAATTTTGATTTTCTTGGGCAAGGGGTGCTGGACAAAAATAGAGTGGTGGCATTTATAAGAGAGGAAGGAAAATTTGGATACGTTACTATTGGAAGTCCTATAACAGCAGCTGGAACAACAACTGGTATGAATGAAAAAGGTTTGTCTATCCAACTAAATTGGCTTGATACAAAAGATAATTACTTTTTTGGGAAAAGTATCCCTTCGCTTTTAAGGAAAATTCTTACAGAGGCAGATTCAGTTGAAGATGCAATAAAAATCATTAAAGGCAACAATAGAATGAGAGGAGCAATCCTTATCATTTGTGATAGGGAAAAGGGAGTGGTAGTGGAATTATCATCTAAAGTTATAGGTATTAGATATCCCAAAAAGGGCATTCTTTTTGCTACAAATGTAGCTCATACTTCCGAAATAGCTCCTCTTATGAAGTGGCCTATGGATAAAAATCCAAATAATAAATTTAGAGAAAAACGATTTAACCTTATAATTAAAAAATATTATGGTCATATTGATGTCAAAAGCATGGTAAATATATTAAGAGATCATAGAAGTGTTATATCACAACAAGATGTGCTTGATGGTCTTACAATAAATAGTATCAGAACAACTCATTCTGTTATCTTTGAGCCTAAAAAGCTTAAATTTTGGGTCGCAATAGGAGAAGCACCTGTTCCTTATAATAGATATATATCCTTTGATCTAAAAAAAGAATTATCATCTATTCCTTATAATCACCAAATAATTCCTGCTGATAAATTTACAACGTCTTCTATATTCATAGATGGTATGAAAGGGATAAAATTGATGTGGAAAGCTGATAAAGCTGTTAGGAGGAAAAAGTATGATAAAGCAATAAAATTATACATGCGGTCTTTAAAATTTAAAGGTTTTGATCATGCAAGGATATTTTTAAAAATTGGGAATGCTTTTCTTTTAAAAAAAGACCTTTGCTCAGCAGAGAAATATATTATAAAAGCAATGAGTACTTTTTCAGAATATATGCATATAAAACCTGTTGGCTTACTTCTTTTAGGCAAGATAGCAGATTTGCAAAAACAAAGAGAGAAAGCGATAAGCTTTTATAAAGAGGCTATTAAAGCTGGTAATAGCTTCCCAAGTGTAATAAAACTGGCAAAAGAATATATAGATAAGCCATATCAATAAGATTATTATTACTTTATACAATTCAGAAGGAGAAGAAAGATGCGAGAGGCATCTTATATCTCTCTTTGTAGGACAGGGGAAATATACGAGAGGATCAAAAAGGCAAAAGAGTTAATGAATCCGTGTAGGATATGTCCAAGATTGTGCGGAGCAAAAAGGCTTGAGGGTGAAAAGGGATTTTGCAAAACAGGTGCAAAAGCATTTGTTTCAAGCGCTTTACCCCATTTTGGAGAAGAAGAACCATTGGTTGGCAAGATGGGCTCAGGCACTATTTTTATTACACATTGTAATTTAAGATGTCTGTTTTGTCAGAATTTTGAGATTTCTCATTTGGGAGAAGGTAAAGAAATAAGTAATGAGGAATTTGCAAATATTATGATCAACCTTCAAAATAGAGGTTGTCATAATATAAATTTTGTTACTCCAACCCATGTAGTGCCTCAAATTTTAGAAGCGCTTCCCTTGGCAGTAGAGAAAGGTTTAAAAGTTCCTCTTGTTTATAATACAGGGGGATATGATATGCGTGAAACTATCTCTTTGCTTGATGGAGTTTTTGATATTTATATGCCTGATATAAAATTTTCTGATAATTTAGTTGCTTCTAAATACTTAAATGTTGATGATTACTGGGAAAGGGTAAAAGAAGCGGTTAAAGAGATGCACAGGCAAGTTGGAGATCTTGCTTTAGATGAAGATGGGATAGCATATAAGGGGCTTCTTATAAGGCATCTTGTAATGCCTGAAGATTTAGCAGGTACAAAAGAAGTTATGAGGTTTCTCGCAAAAGAGATCTCAAAAAATAGCTATGTAAATATTATGGATCAATATAGGCCTTGTGGGTATGCGCATCGTTATCCAGAGATCTCCAGGGGTATAACACGTTCTGAATATTTAAAAGCTATAGAGTCTGCAAGAGAAGAAGGGATTACAAGATTGGATAAAAGAACAGGTATAAGGATATTAAGATTTTTTTAGTAATATCTGTCTCTATTTCTTATATAACTTTTTAAGATAAATCTTTTTATTTTTTATTAAGTTCACTCAAAATTTTAGGGCCATCATTGGTTATAGCAATGGTATGTTCAAAATGAGCTGATCTTTTCCCATCAATAGTTACTACAGTCCAACCATCATTTAAAACCTTTACTTCCCATCTTCCTTCATTTATCATTGGTTCAATAGCAATAACCATACCTTCTTTTAAGAGAGGGCCTCTATTAGGAAGACCATAGTTTGGCACCTTTGGATCTTCATGGAGTTGTCTCCCTATCCCATGCCCAACAAAATCACGCACAACCGAAAAGCCATGAGATTCTGCCCATTGTTGAATGGCAAAGGATATATCATATAGATGATTACCAACCCTTGCTTTTTCTATGCCTTTATATAATGCTTCCTTTGTAACTCGCATTAAAAGAGTTGCTTTTTCATCTACCCTTCCAACTGGAAGGGTAATAGCAGCATCTCCATAATAACCATTTAAACATGAACCTAAATCTAAACTTATTATATCGCCTTCTTTTAATTTTCTTTTTTTAGGGATTCCATGAACAACTTCTTCATTTACAGAAGCACAAAGTGAAGCAGGGAACCCTCTATATCCTTTAAAAGCAGGGGTTGCACCTTTATCTCTTATAATCTTCTCTGCTAACCTGTCCAGCTCGATGGTAGTAATCCCTGGTTTAACAATTTTTGATAATTCATTTAAGGTAAAAGCTACAATTTGATTTGCTTTCCTTATTTTTTCAATTTCCTCTTTTGTTTTTATGGTGATCAACTTTATTCCTTTCTTATATCTTCAAGATACCAAAATTTAATATTTTTTAAGTAAATAATAGTTATTTAATGGTTTTTTTAGTATAATATATAATATCTTTTCCTTTTGCAATGAGAAAAAATTTTGTTTTGTACTATCAAATATGATAAGTAGTTTTTAATATTGTTTAATTTTAATGTTAATGATTTTGACAAACAGAAAAAGGTTTGCTATCAAATTAAAAAGGATTTAAAAGATAAAATTTTTATAAAAGAAAGAGATAAAAAGATGAAAAACAAAGGAAATGTTAGAATATTTAAAGGGCTCACTATAAATATATTTCTTTTAGGTTTGGTTAGTTTGTTTACTGATTTAAGTAGCCAAATGGTTTTTCCTTTGATCCCTTTATTCTTAACTACAGTTTTAGGGGCTGGAGCTTTTGCTGTTGGTATTGTTGAAGGTGCTGCCGAGACAACCGCATCATTACTAAAGGTTGTTTCAGGTTATTTTTCAGATAAAATAAGGAGAAGAAAACCTTTTGTTATATTTGGTTATTTTTTATCATCCATAACAAAACCATTATTTGCCTTTGCTAATTTATGGGGTTTTGTTCTTTTTATAAGAATAATAGAAAGAGTTGGAAAAGGTTTAAGAACCGCACCGAGGGATGCAATAATAGCTGAATCAGCTGATGAATCGGTTAGGGGTAAAGCCTATGGTTTTCATAGGGCTATGGATGGCTTTGGCTCAATTTTAGGTGCAGGCCTTGCTTGTTTACTTTTGCCAATTTTAGGTTATAAAAAGATATTTTTGATTGCTTTTATACCTGCAATAATCGCTGTAATCTTTATTTTGTTTATTAAAGAAAAAGGTGTACCATTAAAAAAAGTAGAAAAGATGTCTATTAAGTTAAGCTTTAAGGAGTTATCAATAAATTTAAGATTATTTATAATAGTTTCTTCAATATTTTCCTTAGGCCATTTTGGATATGCTTTTCTATTGTTAAGAGCTAAAAATATTGGTTTAGCAGATAATAAAGCGATCTTTTTGTATTTTTTGTTTTATATTGTCTATACAATATTTATAATACCAGCAGGGATACTTTCTGATAAAATTGGAAGAAAACCTGTTATAATAATAGGTTATTTAATATTTGCGATAACATCTTTTGGACTGATCTTTACATCAAATATCTATAATATATTATTATTTTTTATTATTTACGGGATATTCTATGCAATGATTGATGGTACTCAAAGAGCATTCGTTGCAGACTTAGCACCTGAACATCTAAAAGCAACAGCTTTAGGAACATTCCATACTGCTATAGGGATGGTAGCGCTTCCAGGCGGTTATATTGCTGGGATTCTTTGGGATAAAATAGATCCTGTGGCAACTTTTGTATATGGACTTGTTTTAAGTTTAATTTCATTGTTGTTATTTATGTTTGTAAAGAATAATAAATAAAAGAGTTAAAGGTTAGAAGAGATTTTAATTCCTATTTTTTTGTTATTGTTCCTGAATATGTAAAAGAATGTTGCTTCATCTTAATCCATTTTTGCTCATCAATACCAATTAAATTTCCACAACTACATTTTACTTTGTTTTCTGTTTTGATACTATAATTCTCAATTATTCTCTTTTTCCATAAATGCCATAATTTGCCTTTCCCTATCTTTTCATACTTAAAGATCTTTTTTCTGCATTTAGA
>JAFDIG010000177.1 GCA_019308145.1 Deltaproteobacteria bacterium
GAAGCAATTAATATAAACTAAAAATGATGAAGAAATATTATATTTAATGCTTCTTTTTATATCTATTCCTACTTTAAAATAAACAAATAATTCAAAGGACTTCACCCAAAAATCTTTTAATGAAAAAATAAGATTATCATATTAAAGAGTTACAGATTTAAAAAATAGGAAAACTTTTTAAAAAAGCCTATAGGGTCAGGTTTTACATTTTACCCCAACCCTCTGTAGAAGTAATTCATGAGTTGCCCCTACTTCTAATTATATTTGATTTAAATCTCAAAAAATTCTTGACAAAAATGATTTTGTGATTTATTTTACAAACTGTTTTAAGCTCAGCTTTAACAAGTTTTTATTCTTTTATATTTTTAATGGAATCAAACAATGTATCTATTTTGATATTCAATATTTCTTTATATAATTTTTTAATGATAAAAATAGGAGGAAACCTAATATGAAAAAGGAAATTGCTATTGTTGGGGTAGGGCAGAGTGCTTTTGTAAGAGGCTATCCAGGTAATATTCGTGAACTTGCTTTTGAAGCTTATAAAGAGGCTATGGAGGATGCTAAGATTACACCTAAGGAGATTGATGCAACTCTTCTCTGTTCAGCACCTGAATATGATAAGCAGAGAACTCCAGCAGGATTAATTGCAGAATATTTAGGGCTTAATCCTCAACCAGCTTTTTATGTTGAAAGTGTTTGCTCATCAAGTAGCACAGGATTAAGAATTGCCTATTCTTTAATAAAATCTGGTCTTCATGATACAGTTATTGTGTTAGGACTTCAGAAGATGTCTGAAATTACTTCTGCTGAATCTCAAGAAAGAATGGGACGAGGAGCTGATATCATGTGGGAAGCACCTTTTGGAACGATGATGCCTGCATATTATGCTATGTATGCAAGGGGACATATGAATAAATATGGCACAACAGAAGAGGATTTAGCACTAATAAGGGTAAAAGCGGCAAGTTATGGGATGCTTAATGAAAAAGCTGTTTATAGGAAACCAGTAAAGTTAGAGGATGCATTAAACGCTGATATGATAGCAACTCCCCTTAAAAAGTTTGATTGTTGTGCAAATGCAGATGGGGCTTCCTGTATAATAGTTACTAATAAAGATAAAGCTAAGGAATACTCAAAAAAACCTATCTGGATTTTAGGTCTTGGTGCAGCAACAGCACCGATCAATATGGCAGGCAGGGATACCTTTACAGGTTTAAGGTGTGCTCAGGTTGCTGCCAAAATGGCTTATGAAATGGCTGGCGTTACCCCTAATGATATTGATGTTGCTGAAGTACATGACTGTTTTACCATTGCAGAGATGATGGCTTATGAGGATTTAGGTTTTGCAAAGCCAGGTGAAGGAAAAAGATTAATTAGAGAAAAAGAGACTTATAAAGAAGGAAAGATACCAATTAATGTGGATGGAGGGCTTCTCTCTAAAGGACATCCAATTGGTGCTACTGGTGGATCACAGATAAGAACCATTGTTATGCAACTACGAGGTGAAGCTGGTCCTATGCAGGTTAAGGATCCAGAAATTGGTTTAGTTCATAATATCGGTGGCGTTGGGATCTATGGGAATGTCACCATTTTGGGGAGGTAAGATAATGGGATTTGAAAAGTTTGGGAATGTTTCTTTTACTTCGCAAACAAAGGCTTCAGCCTTTGTTGACTTCCTTGAAGAGGGAAAACTTTGTGCTACAAGATGCAAAAATTGCAAAGCTGAATACTTTCCACCAAGAGCTGATTGCTCGGCATGTCTATCAAGTGACATGGAGTGGTTTGAGATAAAGGGAGAAGGTGAACTTATAACTTATACAAAATCAATTTATGCCCCTGCAGGTTTTGAAAAGGATCTTCCTTATTCCCTTGCGTTGGTTTCATTTGGTGATCTCAAGATATTTGGAAGGCTTAGCAAAAGCCTAAAAGATGAAGAGATAAAAATAGGGATGAAGCTTAAAGCTAATATTTTAAAACTCCCTGGGGATCGTATAACCTATGAGTTTGTAGCAGCTTAAAAATATTTTAAATAAGCAAAGAGATTGCTTCGTTATCATGCCCCCCTCCCTATTACATAAATGACGAGGCAATCTCTTTTTTTGATCGTTAATATATTAATTAGTTCTCAAAAGAGAAATAGAATGCGAACTAATTCACTCTAAAAAAATTTCTTATCAGACACGTAGGGTCGGGTTTTACACTTAAGTATAGGCAGTTTATGAATTACCCCTACGATAAATAAAAAGATATAAAACCCTACTTTACACTTGTTTAATAGACAATCTTATGAGATATGCAAGGCTTACTTTCCCAGCTGGTGGGGTCTGTTGTTAATATTTCCACCATATAATCACATAATCACAGGCATTCTAAAAAAAATATAGAAGGTAAGGTAGTTCTAAAAATTTTTAAATTTTTAATAAGTAATTAGTCCATACTAATAAGGATGGACTAATTACATTTCGGCCGAGCTTGAAAGGAAAAAGCAAGAGGAATGAACTCTTATTTTTTCATTACTTTATCTCATTAATTAATTACTTATTCACTTATTCCAGAATCTATAAGAATAAGATTCTTGCTTTTTAAATTAATTCCTACGTTGCTTTAAGTGCTGCGAAATAGTTAATCTTCAAGGATAAAGATTACTTCCATTCTTACTCTATATTCGACCATCTCACCATTTTCAACTGCGACCCTGAACTCAAGAATACGTAATCCTGTAATACCTCTTAAAGTCTTATTTGCCCGCTCAAAGCCTACCCTTACAGCATCATCAAAGCTTTTAGGAGAACCTGCTATAACTTCTGTTACTCTTGCTACTCTTGCATCTGACATAAATACCTCCTTTCTAATTATTGAACTACCTTACTCTATTAATTAGTTCACGCTTTATTTTTCAGCGTGCACTAATTAAAGCTAAAAAAATTTTGTATTAAAGCTTAGTAAAATTACAAAAATAATAAATTATAATATAATCATAAAAATGATAATTATTCTCTTTTACTAACAGAGTAATCCTAAAAATGAAATATTTAAATGGTTAAAAGTTTTAGATTAATTTTAAAAAGTATTTAATATAAAATTTAGCATAAAGTATCTTATTGTCAAGAAATTTCAAAAGAGAATAAATCAAAATCTCTTTATCTACTTATTCAACATTATAAGATACGCACAGCTAAATCGAGAAAAAGAGATATGAAGAATAGAATCTATAGGATAATCTTCTTTTGGGGAAGTGATAATATTTAGGAAAGGTTCAAATATTGGTTTTTTAAAATTTAAGGTTGGAGGAATAAAAGTCTCATTTAGCATCAAAGATGCTGCCACTATTCTCTGAGCTCCCATAGCAGCTCCTTCTCCTATCAGAGACTTTAAAGCAACTACATAAATATCCTTATCTTTAAAAACATCATGAATTGCTTCTGCCTCGATCTTATCAGAAACCTTATCCCCATTTGCTGAGGAACTTATAAGCTCAGGGAAACCATCTTTAACAATTTCTCTTATACCTTCCTTAAGGAAGTCATTTCCTTTATTTCCATAAGATTTTGATATCAAAGAGGTAATTTTCCCGTAGATCCTTGCTCCCCTTTTTTTTGCATCTGAATATCTTTCTAAAAGGAGTATTCCTGCCCCTTCTCCTGGTAAAAAACCATCTCCATCTTTATTAAAAGGGCTTGGTTTATTTTTTGTTAAATATCCTAAATGGTTATAGGCATGAAAAAGCATAGGGGATAGCTCATCCACACCACCAGCAAGTATCATATCTGCTTTATTTTGTTTAAGTTTAAGAAATGCAAAATAGATTGCTGCTTCAGCTGAACAAAATGATTGTACAAAAGTAGTATTGATTCCTGTGATCTTTAATTCAATCGATGTATAAGAAGCAGCTGCATTAGGAACAGTATTTGGAAAAAGCATAGGTGAAATATTAGATGGTCCTTTAAGCACTTGATCTTTATGGAAAAGCCTTGAACTTTCAAGTCCTCCAAAGCCACTTCCTAAAATTATGCCAATCCTTTTTCTATCAAATTTGTTAAGATTTACCTTTCCATCTTCGATTGCCATTTTGGATGCCGCAATTGTAAATTGACTTGCTTTATCTAATCTTCTTAATTTTACAGGTGATATAAACTCTTTTGGGTTAAATCCTTTAACCTTTGCAGCCTTTTTTGTTTGATATGAAGATATATCAAAGTCTTCGATAAGGGAAAATCCATCTTTACCATTTCTAAGGTTTAAAGAAAAATCCTTTTTCCCTATACCTATTGAAGATACTATTCCTAAACCTGTTATTACAACTGGCTCATCCATATTTTTTATCATGCTCTTTTTCCAATAATCAATGATGTTAAATTCCCTCCAAAAGCAAATGAATTTGAAAGCACATAATTTATATTTTTTATTCTTGCTCCTTCTGTTACATAATCAAGATCACATTTAGGATCTAAATTTTTTATATTTATCGTAGGAGGAATAAATCCTTCAAGTATAGATATAAGGCTTGCAGCTGCCTCAACAGCGCCTGCTGATCCTAAACAATGGCCTATCATCGATTTATTTGCAGTAACAGGGATATTGTAAGCTTTTTTACCAAAAAGCTTTTTTATAGCAACTGTTTCTACCAAATCATTATGAGGTGTTCCTGTGCCATGAGCGTTAATAAGATCTATTTCATCCTTTGAGATATTTGCATCTTTTAATGCGAGTTCCATTACATAAGATTGAAGCTCACCTGTCTCTTCAGGTGCTGTTATATGGTATGCCTCACCAACCATTGCATATCCCAGAAACTCTCCAAGAATAGGAGCATCTCTGCTTAATGCTGATTGCTCTGATTCAAGCACCAAAATAGCAGCACCTTCTCCTAACACCATTCCCGCTCGATCTTTATCAAAAGGTCTACATGTTACTGGATCCATAGCACGTAAGGAATTAAAGCCACCAAATGTAAGCTCGCAAAGGGAGTCACTCCCACCTGTAATCATGATATCTGCAATTCCTTCTAATATGATATCTGCTCCGATCCCTATTGCTGTAGCAGAGGATGAGCATGCAGTTGTTGTTGTAAATATCGG
>JAFDIG010000178.1 GCA_019308145.1 Deltaproteobacteria bacterium
CCTCTAAAAAGATAAGTACATTGTTGCTGGATCCATTATTTTAAAAAGGGGGTGATATAAATTATCTTTTAAAGTTCATAAATTTTTAAAAAACTTTAGAAAGGAGAGATTCTTATGTTTAAAAAATCTTTTATCTTTTTTTTGGTTTTTTTCTTTGTTATTGCTCTTTTTACCATTGCTCCAAGAGCTGAAACAATAAAATGGAAATTAGGTGGAGTTCATGCAGTAACAACACCAGAAACAAAGGGGCTAAATTACTTTGCTGACCTTGTTAAAAAGAAAAGTCAAGGGAAATTTATAATTCAAGTCTTTCCAGCAGGACAGTTAGGTAAAAAAGCAGTTACACTGGTTGAAAACCTTATGATGGGTTCAATCGAGATGTTTGGAAACGTTATGGATTGGAATCAGCATTTAGTAAAGGATTTTGCTATCTTATCAATGCCTTTTCTTTTTAAAGATGTTTCAGCAGTAAAGAGATTTCAAAAGAGCAGTATATACAAAAATATGAAGGAAAGAATGATCAAAGAACGAGGGGTAAGAATTATTGCTGATAACTGGTATCGCTTGCCAAAAGTTCTTGTTACAAAGCGTCCTATTAGGAGTCTCAATGATTTAAAAGGGCTTAAAATGAGGATGCCAAGCTTGAAGACCTATTTTGAGACTTGGAAAGCCTTGGGAGCTAAACCAACTGTAATACCATGGGCAGAAGCATATCTTGCTTTGAAAAAAGGAGTTGTTGATGGTATGGATTCTCCCTTAGGTTCTATTTATGGGATGAAGTTTTACCAGGCAGCTCATTACATAACCATGACTAACCATTTAGTTGCTCCTTTTAATATTCTGGTTAATGAAAAGAGTTATCAGAAACTTCCTAAATCATATCAAAAAATACTTCTTGAAGCAGGAAAGGAAGCAGGAGATTACTACAGTAAATTAGTTGTAGATTCATTTAAAGTAGATAAAGTAAAGATGGAAAAAGCAGGAGTCAAGTTCATTGAAATTGATACAACCCCGTTTGCACAAGAGGCTGCAAAGGTAGCAGAAAGGTTTGAGGCTGAGGGAATGTGGGAAAAAGGACTCTTTAAAAAGATACTCGAATCTCAGAAATAAATGATAAAAATTCTTAAAATTTCAGTTTGTTTTGAGATATAAGGTATTTTTCATGAAAAAGTCAATTAAAATCTCTATTTTAAGAAGATTTGACCAGTTGGATAGAATCTTTGGTAAGGCTGAGATAATCTTTTCCTCTTTTTTATTAGTTATGATGGTTTTAGTTGTAGGGTTGGGTGTGTTTTTACGTTACATAATGAGAAGTCCTCTGATTGCTGGCGTGAATTTTTCTACCTTAATGCTTGTTTGGTTGACTTTTTTTGGGGGCAGCACAATTTATAGACAAAAAGGGCACATTGCTATTGAGTTCGTAATGGATCACTTTCCTGATAGTTTTAGAAAAGTAGCAACTGTTGTTGTATATATTATTATAGCAGTTTCACTAATTATTGTTGTTATTCAAACGTTTTGCCTAATGATTCTTCAGTGGGATCAGGAAATTGTGGCTTTGGGAATTCCGAGAAGTTTTCTCTCCCTTCCATTGTTTATAGCTGCGATTCTTATGTTTTTTACGACAATTCATCACTTATTAGCAGAGTCAACAGAACACCAGAGAAGAGAGTGAGTTAAGATATGTCATTAGCCATCCTTTTAATTTCTTTTTTCTCTCTTTTAATGTTTAAATGCCCGATTTCTTTCTCTCTTCTTATATCATCAATGGTGGCTCTTTTGGTTAAAGGGCTTCCTTTAAGAATGGTTCCTCAAAACTTGGTAGAAGGTGCAGAGAGTTTTACCCTTTTGGCTGTCCCCTTTTATATCCTTGCTGGCGAAATTATGAATGTATCTGGGATTACAGAGCGGATATTCAATTTTGCAATGGCTATTATAGGTCATGTTCGAGGTGGACTTGGCCATGTTAATGTATTAGCGAGCATGATCTTTGCAGGGATATCTGGATCAGCAAGCGCAGATGCTGCTGGATTAGGAAGGATAGAAATTGAAGCAATGCGCAAAGAGGGGTATGATATTTCTTTTGCAGCATCCATAACAGCAGTTTCATCCACTATTGGGCCAATTATACCTCCAAGTATCCATCTTGTTATTTATGGTGCTATTACTGAGGTATCGGTTGCAGATCTCTTCATCGCAGGTATTCTTCCAGGAATACTTATTGGTTTGGCTCTAATGATTACCATATATATTATGGCTAAATCTGGTATAGCTTACTGCCCAACAAGACCAAAGCAGCCATTTATTGAAATATGGAGGGCATTTCTAAAAGCTTCTTTTTCGCTTTTTGCTCCGGTTATTATACTTGGTGGAATACTCATTGGTGTTGTAACCCCAACTGAGGCAGGAGTAATTGCAGTGCTATATACTTCTTTTTTAGGCCTTATGTATGGAGAGCTCTCATGGGAAAAGATAACAAGAGCATTTAAAAATACAATCAGATCCACTGCTGTGGTTATGTTTCTTCTTGCCACCTCAAAATCCTTTGCATGGCTCATTACTGTAGAACGTGTTCCTGAAAATTTGACAAATTTAATGTTTCATTTTACGAGCAATAAAGATGTGATCTTGATCTTCATTTGTATTGGTTTGCTTTTTATTGGAACTGTGGAAAGTGCTACTGCTAATCTTATTATTGTTACTCCTATCCTTGTTTCGATCGCAGGCAAATTGAATATTGATCTAGTCCATTTAGGGCTTATAACTGTTTTTGCCCTGATGATTGGCCTTATAACACCTCCAATAGGAACCTCTCTGTATATTGTTTCTGATGTGGCATCCATATCATTTGAAAAAATGGTTAGGGCAACGTTAATATATTTGATACCCATGATCGTTGTTCTTTTTTTACTTGCTTTTTTTCCTCAGATTGTACTTTTTCTTCCTAAACTTTTTGGCTATACAGGATAAAGAAAATTTTTAGTTAATATAGAGTTGTAAAGTTTTTTCTAATAAATATTTGAAAGATAATTGAGGAGGAAATAAAAGATGAAAAAATACGATGTAATAGTTTGTGGAGGTGGCACTGCTGGGATGATAGCAGCTATCTCTTCTGCAAGGACAGGAGCAAGTACACTTCTTGTAGAGCGTGATGGGTTTTTAGGTGGAACAGCCACTTATGGTCTTCCCTTTTTAGGCTTTTTCTCTGGCGATGGCACAAAGGTTATTGGTGGTATCCCACAGGAGCTCGTTGATAGGATGGTAGAGATTGGAGGTTCTGTAGGCCATGTACGTGGTGGAACTTGGAAAACCGGAAAAGGTGAATACGATTACGAATTTTCCTTAACTCCCTATGATCCTGAATTTTTAAAGTTTGTTGTCCAAGAAATGGCCCTTGAAGCAGGGGTAGAACTGATGTTGCAGTCTGTTCTAATTGGTACACAGCTTGATAAAAATAGAATAACTTATATAGAATTAATGACTGTTGAAGGAAGAAAAAAAGTAAAAGCTGATGTATTTGTTGATGCTACAGGTGATGCAATGCTTACATGGTTAGCTGGTTTTCCAACAAAGCTTCGTGGACGCGGAAATATGCAAAACGTTACTCATGTTATACGAGTAGGAAATGTTGATGTTGAGCGTATGGTAGAAAGTCTTAAAGAAGAGAAAGTTATAATTGGATTTAAAGACTGGTATATACGTTTACTAAGGGGTAAGCTTATAGATGGAGACGAGGGTTTTGTCCATGTAGCAGGGCATGCTAAGCTTTGGGATGATAAGCCTCCTTTAACATTTACAGGTGTAAGATGGCGAAAGGATGAGATTTCATTTAATATAACACGTACGACAAATATAGACCCAACGAAAGTCTCTGATATAAATCGAGCAGAGATTAATGAAAGAAAAAACGTGATGTCAGTTATAAAAAGGATGAGAGAATTAGTCCCTGGTTTTGAGAAGGCTTATCTTATTAGCACCTCAGTACGAGTTGGGATTAGAGAAGGACGACGAATTCAAGGTATATTTACTTTAACAGAAAAAGATGTAATTGAACGTGGTGAATTTCCTGATGGAATTGCACGAGGTGCGTATCCGATTGATATCCATGATCCAAAGGGTGGAGAAACAAAATTTACATTCATAAAAGGAGGGGGATCTTACGGAATTCCATATCGTTGTTTAATTCCTAAAGGTTCGGATAATTTAGTTGTAGCTGGCAGATGTGTATCTACAACAGGAGAAGCGCTTGGTAGTGTTCGCCTTATGTCAACTTGCATGGCGCTTGGTCAGGCAGCAGGAACAGCAGCAGCATTAGCATCTAAAGGATCAATATCCCCTTCAAAATTAGAAATAGATCATTTACAAAATAGATTGTTAGAAGATAAAGCTATTTTAAAGGTTTCTTGATAATTTGATTATACTAAAAAACATTAGGAATTCTATGTAGTTAAAAAAATATAAGTTTGTAAGGAAAATTATTTGTTTAAAAAGATTGCGTATATACTTTAATCAATTTTTTTAACCACATAAATTTTTATATATGAAAAATAAAAACTTTTTATATTGACCATTTTATGTCCGCTTGTTCCAATTCTTTTTAATTTATAATACATACCTTATAGTTACAGATTCAAAAGTTTCCTCCCATATGTAGACTTAAATTATATCTATACAACCATATTTTGATACTCATTTTTATTTAATTAAAAAATTTACTTGACTTTTTATTTAAATATTGTAATGTAATAAATACTTCAAAAAAATTTTTTGTTGAAAGATTTCCTTACTTAATATGAATTTTTTAGAGATAATAAAAGAAAATCAGTCAAAACTTACAAACTCGCAAAAAAAAGCATTGGAATATATCCTTGACCACTATGATGAAGTTCCTTTTCTTTCTGCTTCAAGACTTGCGAGGAAAATAGGAGTGAGTGAGGCTACTATCATACGGCTATCTCAGGCTATGGGTTTTGATGGTTTTCCTGAATTTAAAAAAAGGCTGCAGGAGCTCTTTAAGGAGAGGATTTCTACTGTTTCAAGACTTGAACATACTGTTGATCAAATAAAAAGTGA
>JAFDIG010000179.1 GCA_019308145.1 Deltaproteobacteria bacterium
ACTGCTAAAGGAGGCGTTTTGGTTTGTGTAGCAGAGGAAGTTGGTATACCCGTTCTTTTTATTGGCATAGGTGAAAATATGGACGACTTAAAAGAATTTTCTCCAAATGAATTTGTTGAAGCCCTTTTTGAAGATTAAAAATTATTTTAAAATACATAAAAAAATATACTCATAACAGACAAAATGCCTCTTTCACCTGTATAGGCAATTTATGAATCGTCCATGCAATCCTTTTTATTGATAGCAGATATATTAACAACATATACCACCTTTTGTTTAAATATTAAAGACAACAAACAAAATACCACTTCTACCAAATAAAATAATCTTGAAGTAATGATACTCTTATGGTAAGAAGTTTTTATTATGGCTAAAACTGATATAATATTTCTTCATCCCCCAACTGTTTATGATTTTAGAAAACTCCCTATATTACATGGGCCTATAAGTGATGTAATCCCTTCAACCCCTATCTTTGAGATGTATCCTGTTGGGTTTACAAGTCTTTCAGAATTTCTTGAACGTCATGGTATAAAAACCCGAATAATCAATGTAGCAATGAAGATGCTCAAATCTAAAACCTTTGATGTAGAAAAGATGATAAAAAAATTAAACCCAACTGCTTTTGCTATTGATCTTCACTGGATGCCTCACGTAAATGGAAGTATAGCACTTGCAAATATTATAAAAAGATATCATCCAGAAACTCCTGTTATTTTTGGTGGTTTCTCCTCTACTTATTATCATAAAGAGTTGATTCAAAGATATCCTCAAATTGATTATGTTGTAAGAGGAGATTCAACAGAAGAACCCCTTCTTCAGTTGATTAATGCCATAAAGAATAACAAATCAGTTGAAAATATCCCAAATATTACATGGAGAGGTAAAAATGGTAAGGTTAATGTAAATCCATTCTCTTATGTACCTGAAACCTTAAACAATGTGGTAATAGATTATAGCCTCATCATGAAAAAAGTGGTAAGGTTTAGGGATCTGGTTGGGTATCTTCCTTTTTTTAATTGGTCATCTTATCCTATAACTGCTGTTTTTACCTGCCGAGGTTGTACACATAACTGCCGTACCTGTGGAGGTTCTGCTAAAAGTTTTTCAAAATGGTTTAACAGAAAAAGGCCTGCTTATCGTAGTCCAGAGCTTTTAGCTGAGGATATCTATCAAATAAGCAGACATCTTGGTGGCCCAATCTTCATAATTGGTGATATAACCCAACCAGGGGAGGATTACTATAAAAGATTGCTTTTAGCACTTAAACCTTTAAAGATAAAAAACCATCTGGTTTTTGAATTCTTTAAACCCCCAGAAGATAAGGTTTTAGAAGCAATAAGGGATGCAGTAAAAAATGTTAATGTGGAAATCTCCCCAGAATCTCACGATGAAAAAGTAAGAAAGGCTTTTGGAAGACCTTATAATAATCATGAGCTTGAGCATATGATAAAAAAGATGGTGGAGCTTGATTTTAAAAGGATAGATCTCTTTTTCATGATAGGTCTTCCCTATCAAACATATGATTCTGTTATGGGCACAGTTGAGTATTCTGATTATCTTTTATCAATGTTTGGTAATAAAAAAACTCTATTCCCTTTTATATCTCCTCTTGCACCATTTCTTGATCCTGGAAGCATTGTTTTTGAAAATCCAGAAAAATTTGGTTATCATCTTTTTTATAAAAGTGTTGAAGAACATAGATTAGCCCTTTTAAATCCAAGTTGGAAGATGGTCTTAAGCTATGAAACAAAATGGATGAAGCGAGATGAAATTGCAAAGGCAAGTTATGAAGCAGGTCTAAGACTAAATAGAATAAAGGCAAAATATGGTTTAATAACTAAAGAAAAAGCAGAAGCAACAGAAAAACGAATAAAAAATGCTGTAGAGGTTATGAAAAAGATAGATGAAATTCAAAAGATTAAAGATGAAACCAAGCGTCAAGAAAAACTTAAAAAATTGGGTATAACAGTTGAAAGATATAACATGAACACTATCTGTGAAAAGAGCGAACTCTCCTGGCCAGTGGAATTGATAAAATTAAAGATATTTAGGATTATAAAAACAATCTTTTCCCATCGTTCTCCAAATGTGCTGGAGGTAAAGGATTGATATGGGGTTAAGCTCACCTCATGAATGGTTAAAAAAGATCCCTAAGGTTGATGAACTCCTAAAGGATAAGGAAATTGAATCACTAAAAGAAGAAATTCCTCGCAGTATAATCGTCAAAGCAATCCAGAAAATCCTTGATAAAATTAGAAAAGATATTTTATCAGAAAGTATAAAAGAGAATGATATTGCCTATTTTCTTAGCAAAGGAAATATAATCTCATGGATAAAAAAAGAGGCAAAAATGATGGGAAGCCCTCGTCTTAAAAGGGTAATTAATGCAACAGGCATTATTGTTCATACAAATTTAGGACGCTCTCCTCTCGCTTTTGAAGCAATCAATCGCATAATAGAAGTAAGCAAGGGATATTCTAATTTAGAATATGATCTTTTAGAGGGAAGAAGGGGGTTAAGATATTCTCACGTAGAACCTATCTTAACATATCTTACAGGGGCAGAAGCTGCTATGGTAGTTAATAATAATGCTGCAGCTGTTTTTTTAGCACTTAATACATTTGCAAAAGGCAAAGAAGTGATCATATCAAGAGGTGAATTAATAGAAATAGGAGGAGCATTTAGGATTCCAGATGTTATGAGGCAAGCAGGAGCGATTCTAAAGGAGGTTGGCACAACTAACAGAACCCATCTCTTTGATTATCAAAAAGCTATTACATCAAATACAGGGCTTTTACTCAAGGTGCATACAAGTAACTATAGGATATTGGGTTTTACATCAGCAGTAGAAACTAAAGAGCTTGTAAGTTTGGGAAAAAGATTTAACATCCATGTTATGGAAGATTTGGGAAGTGGAAATTTTATTGATTTTAGAGATTATGGATTATCATATGAACCAACAGTGCAAGAAGTATTAAGAACAGGTGTTGACATCGTTACCTTTTCAGGAGATAAAATGCTTGGTGGACCACAAGCAGGTATTATTGTAGGGAAAGAAGAGCTAATTAAAGAGATTGGACAAAACCCTATTACAAGAGCTGTAAGAATCGATAAACTTACACTTGCTGCCCTTGAAGCTACATTAACCTTCTACTTAGAACCTAAAGAAGCTATTAAGCATATACCTACACTAAAGATGATCCTTATGGATGACAAAAGAATTCATAACAAAGCGCGTTTGCTTTATAAAAAAATAGATCCTAAAATAAAAGCCAAATTTCATGTTGAAATAAAAAAAGAATTTTCTCAAGTTGGTGGTGGAGCTCTTCCTTTACTTGATCTTCCAACAAGAGTCATTGTTTTCCATCCAACTGATATATCAACAGAAGAGCTTGACTTACAACTCAGGCAAGCAACACCCCCTATAATTGGCAGGATAAAGGCTGATGAATTTCTACTTGATATGAGAACAATTAGGGATGAAGAGATAAAAGAGATCCCTCAAATCTTATCTAAAATTTTTCTTTCCCGGTAAAATTTATGGGATTAAAAAAACCTTTTGAAATAAAGGTTGAACCCGAAGATAATGGGAAAAGGATTGATACATTCCTTGCTGAAAAATTTTCGGAAATCAGTCGCTCAAGATGGAAAACTTTAATAGAGGAAAAAAATATCTTAATAAATAATATTATACCAAAGCCCTCACAAAAGATTCATGTTGGAGATATAATTACAGGCTCTATTCCTGAGCCTTCTGAAATAGAACTTATTGCTGAGCCTATACCATTAAAGATTATATATGAAGATGAATATATAATTGTTATTGATAAAGCACCTAATATAGTTGTCCATCCAGGAGCTGGTAATCCATCAGGAACTATTGTTAATGCTTTATTATACCATGTTAAGAATTTAAAAGGGATAGGAGGAGAACTTCGGCCAGGTGTTGTACATAGGCTTGATAAAGGAACATCTGGCGTAATGGTTTTTGCTAAAGATGAAAAAAGCTTGAATCATCTTTCCTATCAATTTAAAACTCATCAGGTGAAAAAAGAATATATCGCATTAATCTTTGGGAAAATGGAAGAGGAATATGGAACAATTAATCTTCCAATAGGCAGAGACCCTATTAATAGAAAAAGGATGAAGATAAGAGAGGAAAGAGGAAGAGAGGCAATAACAAATTGGATAGTTGAGGAGCTCTTTAAAGAATTTAGCCTCGTTAAAGCAATGCCAATAACAGGGAGAACTCATCAGATTCGTACACATTTTTCATATATTGGACATCCAGTTGTTGGGGATCCCCTTTATTCTTCAAAAACAAAATTCAAACAGATCAAAAATTTGGCAGTACAAAAAGCTCTTAAAGAATTTAAACGCCAAGCTTTGCACGCCCAAAAACTTGGATTTACCCATCCTATAACTAATAGTTTTCTTGAATTCTTCTCCCCTATTCCAGAAGATATGAATAGGCTTATATCAATCATTAGAATGGAATCGCAAAAAAATGATAAAAAATCTTAAAAAAATTAAATCAGAAAAATTAGCTTTTCTTTTTGCAGATAATCTTAAAAATGACAAAATACATCACGGTTTTAGCACAAGATTTAATCATTATAATGAAGCTGATTATTTAATCGTACATCAAATCCATTCTGATAATATTCTTATAATTGATTCACCAATAGATCTGCCATTTTCATCCTTTCGTGACTATGAAGCAGATGGAATTATTACAAATCAGCCAAGGATACCTATAGCTATAAGAACAGCGGATTGTATACCTCTACTGCTTTTTGATTATAAAAAGAAAATCATTGCTGCTATCCATGCAGGATGGAAGGGTGTTGGTAAAAGTATAGTAGGAAAAGCAGTGAAAAAGATGCAGGAAGTATTTAAAACCTGCCCTACTGATATATTAGCAGCTATAGGTCCTTGCATAAGAGGATGTTGTTATGAAGTTGATAATAGGGTTAAAAACCTTTTTGAACAAAATGGAATAAAGTGGCAAGAATATTCTTATAAAAGTAAAGTGGAGCACTTTTTTATTGATCTTTTAACCATTG
>JAFDIG010000180.1 GCA_019308145.1 Deltaproteobacteria bacterium
AAGCTGTTTTAGTGCTTACAGTGATGGCAACCATATCAACATCTTTTTTTATTTCTTTTAAATTAATAGGATTGATAAGATCGTCTTGATAAGTTGTCTTGATATACGAGGGTGTAAGAGCAGCTAAAATCATGAGAGAAAGGGAAGGGATTTTTGCATTCTCTTCAGCAGCAGGTGAGATAAAATGTATATGCATAAGGATATCCCTCTTTATTTATTTTTTCTTTCGCCATTTGATCATATCAACAAAGGCTTCAAGTAAAGTTAAAATGCGACCTTCAATATCCTGTTCATCCAGTATTAATGTCAAAATAGGTATGGAAAAGTCTTTACTGACCTGCTCAAGTATTGGGGTCGCAGTAGACTCTGGCATGCATGAGAAAGGCATAAGATGAACTATTCCATCATAGCCTTCTTTTGCCTTTATGATTGCTTCTCCAACACTTATGTTGCATTCTGCGCCAACATTATATTCTAAATACCTTTTTGATGCAGCTAAATAATTCTCTCTTTCTCTTTTCCATTTTTTACCCATTTTCAATACTCTCATTATATGGTATGAAAACCATGAGGATCTAGTTACCTCAACACCCATTTCTCCCAATTTTATTTCAACACCTCGATTTATAAGAGGGTCCATCACAGTGTAGAGCTCTCCAACTATTCCAACCTTTAAAATGTTCCTTTTTTTATCTTGAGGGGTTTTATGTATATATTCTTCACCATATTTAAGAGCTTCTTTTACATCTTTTTTATTCTTTGCTTCATCTATATATCCAAGAGCCTTTTTTAATCTTTTTTGAGTAATACCTGATTCTTCTTCCCTTGCTCTTATCAACATCGCTAATTTTTCTAATCTTTCCACTGCTATCATTTTTAACCAACCCATATATAGTGCATATGGGAAGGTAAAGAAATTCTTTAATGTTAACTCTTTTTTTAACTCTTTTGTCTCATGGTAATTTTTTATTAAGAATTCAAGATCAAACTTCGAAGGGATGGTAAGCCATCTAAAAGAATATCCAAGATCTTTTAAAATGATTTTATGAATAAGGTCATAAACTCCAAGTCTACATGGTGGGCCTGATTCAACCATTACAATAGTATCTGCACCTTTTTCTAAAGCCTCTATAAAATTTCCAAGGATAATCTTAAAAGGAAGGCAAACAGATTCGTTTGAATATTTTACACCAAGCGAAAGAGTTCTTCTGGATGTTGTAGGGGGAACAATATATGGGATGCCTGCTGTTTCTGCAATAGCTTTGCAAAAAATATGCATGCTTCCCAGATGGGGAAAGGTTACAACCATTGATAATTAGCTCGCCATTTTTTTCCCTTCTGAAATATTTACTTTTTCGTTCCATGCTTTATCAGCAAGCTGTCCATATTTTTTCGCATATTCATCAATATCTTTTGCAAGAACGGTGAACAAGCTTTCAGCACCAGGGTGTGTAAAATATTTTGCATGTTTTAAAGCAATATCTCTTCCTACTTCTGGGTTATCAATAAGCATACATGGGCGGTAAAGATTTTTATTATAAGGTTGGCGACTTTGAATCTCTTTGAAAAGAGGGGATTTTAAGATTTCAAGTAATGATTTTTCTCTTATATTATCAGAAGCAAAATGGCAAAAAACACAAGGTTCAGCATCACCTCTTGCATTTATATGGATATATTTTTTCCCACCTGCAACGCATCCATCGACAAGATGCCCATCATTCCAAAAATCTATAAATAAAACTGGTTTAGTTGCCCTAAAATATGCTAACCTTTTTCTCATGAAATCCCTTTGCTCTGGGGTTGCCATAAGATGAATATTTGGCTTTCTGCCAATTGGAACATAAGTAAATATCCATATAAGGATAGCACCTTTTTCAATAAGGAAATCTATATATTCATCACTAGTAATAATATGGGTATTTTCCTTTGTCTGAGTATATGAAACAGCAAACAGATTTCCTGCTTCTTTTAAAAGATCCATTGCCCTCATCACTTTTTTGAAATGACCTTTTCCCCGTCTGGCATCTGTTTCTTTTTCATATCCTTCCATGCTGATAGCAGGCAGGACGTTTCCTGCTTCAACTATCTTTTCAACATTCTTTTCATCCAACAAACCACCATGAGTATAAACCTGAAAATTAACATCTGAATGTTTTTTAAATATATCAAAAATCCCGTCCCAAAAGAAAGGTTCACCGCCAGAAAAGAATATAAGATAGGTTCCCATCTCCTTTGCTTGGGTGATAATGGAATCCACTTCATCAAATGAGAGTTCTCCATCCTTAGAATAATCACCTGCGTAGCAACCATAACAATTTAGGTTACACTTCATTGAGGGACTTATAACCATAAGATCAAGGGGATAAATGCCATTTTTTGCCTCAAATTCTTTTCTTTTTATTGTTCCACCCAAAAGCTGATTTACTAAGAAATTTTCAATAATCTTTTTTCTATGATGAGGATTTGTTTCATTGATAATCCGTTTTGCTATTTTAAGGGAAGGATGTTTAGAGAGAAAAAGTTGCCTTATCCATTTTATCTTCTTTTTATAGATCTCTTTTGTAGGGATCTTTTCCGCAATATATGTAAGTTTTGTTAATGAATCTTCGGTACTGTTTGACATTAATGAAAAAGCATAGTTTAAAAATTTTTTTATGGTATATTCTTTTATCTGTTGATATCCCATTTAGTTCTCCTTATATTATAACTATTTTATATTTTTAGGCCATAAAAGACTTCTAAGGTATAGCATACAGATCCGAAATGTATCAACTACAGGTCTATAATGACTTGAATTCCTTCCATCTATATAGTTTATACTAATAGGAATTGTTATCACATTAAATCCCTTTTTACAAGCCTTAATTAAAAGCTCTAATTCTGCTTCATATCTGGAAGTTGTTACAGGGATTGCTTGAAGTAGTTCAGTTGTGATTAACCTTAATCCTGATTGTGTATCATCTATTTTTCTTTTTGCCATTTTTGATATAGCGCCTGCACTTAATCTATTCCAGAATCGCCTTAAAAATGTCATCTGATTAAAGGCATATGCTCTTGAACCAATAACCATATCTGCTTTAAAACGTTTATATGCATCAAGAAGAATTGGAATAGAATTTTTTGCATCATGCTGGCCATCGGCATCCACTGTTATTACCAGATTATAACCATTTTTTATAGCAAATAAGAAAGCAGTAGCTAATGCCTTTCCTTTACCTCTATTTTTAGGAAAACGAATTACCTTTGCTTTAGTTGTCTTTGATATGTAAGTGGTATTATCAGTCGATCCATCATCTACTACTACAACTGGTAATACATGGTCTTTTGCCTCTTCAATAACCTTTCTAATATTCTTGGAGGCATTATATGCAGGGATAATAACACAAATCTTATTCATTCTAATATCAAATCCTTTATATTAGTAAATTCAAAGTCATCAATTACTCTCTTTAGTCTTGTAAAAGTATCCTCCCATTTAAATGATATTACCATCTTTTTTATAAGAGGAATATCTATTTTAGGAGGATTTGGATCGCATTCCCAAGGATGAATATAAATAATAGCTGGAATTCTTTGATTATTCAACTCTTTTATTCTTCTTTTTATCCATTTATAAGGGATTGTCCTAAAGCCCCACCCTCCTCCAACTGGTATATTTCCAAAAGGACTCTTTAAAACAAGAGGTGGAAATTCCCATATTTTACCACTTTTTGTCTCTATTTGGTAAGGATAGGTTGGAGAATCATGTATCCCAATAATCTTTACTGGTGCAATTGAGGAGTCGTATAAAAATCCTTTTTCTTTTAATAAATCAAGTGCCCATAAACTGTTTCCTTTTTTTATTCTTGTAATAGACCATTCTGGAGCTCTAAATCCCTTAACCTTTTCTCCAGATATTTCTTCAAGCAAGTTTATAGAATTATCTATATCCTTTTTAAATTCTTCTTTTCCCTGTTTGTAAACCTGTAAATGAGAAAAACCATGACTTGCAACTTCATGACCATCATTTGCTATCATCATTACTATCTCAGAATCTCTTTTAGCTACATATCCCAATACAAAAAATGTTGCCGAGATCCTTTTTTTAGAGAGGAAATTTAATATCTTTTCGAGATTTCTCTTTACCCTGCTTTCAAAACTGTCCCATTTTTCTCTTGGCAAGTATTTTTCCACATCGCAGATATGAAACCAATCTTCAACATCAATAGTTAATCCATTTTTCACTTGCTATCTCCGCTTTAATAATTGTTTCATATTTGTATCATATAGAAATGTTATTGGGGTAATGAGTCTAGCTAAAACAGGTAAAGGATCTTTTAAAGATAATATATCATATCCAGTAGTTTTATCAAAAAAGGAAAAAAAACTTGGTTTTAATTGGAAACGCTTTGGATTTTTTATAAAATGTAGAATATCTCCTGGCAAAAGCCATCTACAACGTACCCCTGCTTTATATTTATGGACATGATATCTTAACTGGTTTTTCGCCATCAAAAATAAAAGATAAGGGAAATCAACACCACTTAAAATAGCAAGTTGTAGGGAGCCCCAAAATCTTGGATTAACCTCAATAAGTTTTAGGGTATTATCCCTTATATCTTTTTTGAATTCAACCATTGCTACTCCATACCAATTCAAGGCTTTTAGAACTGTTATTCCCATTTCAAGAATTTTAGGAGCATAAACAGATTCTCTTAAAGTTGAAGGCCCCCCTGTAATCGGATATTCTCTTAATCTTTTATGGACAAAACTGGCAACAGGATTTGAATTTTTATCAAATAAAAGGGAAACGCCATACCCTTCACCTTGATGAGGCAACATTTCTTGTAAAAGGAATCTATCCCAACGTGAAGAGTTTTCGTAAAAAGAAGTTAAAAGTTCTTCAAAATCTTCTACATATTTTACGCCAGCCGCACCAATCCCTACTGTTGGTTTCAAAACAGCAGGAAAACCAATTACTTTTGCCCCATCTTCTAAATCTTTTTTATTTTTAATAGCAAAAGATTTTGGATATGGTATCCCTAAAGTATCTGCTAATTTTAAAATTTCTTCTTTATCAGAAGCTTTT